>DASPQS010000031.1:0-23801 GCA_035624865.1 Binataceae bacterium (SeqCode)
AAGACCTTTGCCCGGCGCGAGGGCGACTACTACGTGGTGAACGGCCGCAAGGTGTTTACGACCAAGGCGCAGGAATCGCACAAGATGCTCCTGCTGACCCGCACGACTCCCGCGGACAAGGTGGTCAAGAAGACCGACGGGATGACGCTGTTTTTTGCGGATATCGACCGGCAGGCGGTCGAAGTACGGGAATTGCACAAGCTTGGAAGGCATGCGGTGGACACCAACATGCTGTTCATCGACAACCTGAGGGTCTCTGCGTCGGACATCGTGGGCCAGGAGGGCCGCGGTTTCCACACCCTGCTCGATGGGCTCAATCCGGAGCGAATCCTGGTCGCGTCGGAGGCGATTGGAATCGGACGGGCGGCGGTAGACAAAGCGGTGCATTACGCGAAGGAGCGGGTGGTCTTTGGACGGCCAATTGGACAGAACCAGGCGATCGCGCATCCGCTGGCCGACGCTTATGCCAAGCTCGAGGTGGCCGAGATGATGATGCTGAAGGCGGCGTGGTTATTCGACCAGCGCAAGCCATGCGGCGCCGAAGCGAATATAGCCAAGCTGCGCGCGGCCGAGGCAGGATTCGAGGCCTGCGATCGCGCGGTGCAAACGCTGGGTGGTTATGGCTACATGCGCGAATACGACGTCGAGCGCTATTTTCGGGAATGCCGGATGCTGAAGATCGCGCCGGTCTCGCAGGAGATGGTGCTAAACTACCTGAGCGAGCACGTGCTGCAACTGCCGCGGTCATATTGAGGACCGGCGAGGACCGGCTTGCTCCGCGGGCGAAAGTAGGGAATAACATCTGTCGCGAGGTGATGACGAGAATATTTGGCGGCACAGAGTAATTTCGACTGTGTAAAAGCGGCGCGCTGAGGGCCGAAGGAAGTTTCCGGGGGGAAACTGGAGAGACTAAGCGCGCGTGCGCTCCAGCCGTAAGCTGCCGATTGCGTGGAGAGCGATGGCCGCTGATTCTCAATGGTTGTCGTCGATGCAAATCCGGCTGCACTAAGAGGGACGCATGCGCGCAATAATAAGGTCTGGGGCGACTGAATGGTGACTCGGAGGAATGAACGGACGTTCGGGCAAGTGATTCGAGAACGGCGGCGGCAGCTCGATCTCACACAACAAGAAGTCGGCCGACGGATTAAGACCTCAACGCCGTACGTCGGTCACCTGGAATCCGGGAAGCGACACCCGTCTGACAAAGTTCTGAGCCGCCTCGCGGAAGTCTTGGCGCTGGATCGTCGGGAGCTGTTCTTTCTTGCGAATCCGGGCACGGTCGAATTGCTCAAGTCGGAAGACGGCGCGGGCAAACGGTCGGCGTGGGAGGAATTTCGCAAGAATGACCGGTTGCGGCGGAGTCTGAGTATTACCAGCGACGAGATGGACGTGCTGTCGCGAGTGGCTGCAATGGGCGAGATCGGTTCGCCGCGCGAGTTCATTTATGTTCTGAACACGGTGCGGCACGCGCTCGGACGTTAGAGCGAGCGGATCGTCCAGAACGGAGGATCGTCCTTCGGAGAGCGGACGATTGTCGTTGGCAAAACGCCGGCTGAGCTTCGCCGGACGGTTGCACGAGTGTGGAACAATCGGCCGAGATCGAAGGGGCGGTAGCGAGCGCAGCCGCATGGCCGCGGCGCTACACGATCGTCGTACTATTCGCGCTGGCGACCGCGCTCTGCTACGTCGACCGCGTCAACATTTCGATCGCGATCATCCCGCTGGCCCGTGACAACGGCTACGATGCCGCCCGCACGGGACTGGTGCTCTCGTCCTTTTTCTGGGGATACCTCTGGCCGCAGATGCTCGGCGGATGGATGGCCGACCGCTTCGGCGGCAAGCGAGTGCTGGCCGCGGGCGTGGCCTTGTGGTCGGTGGCAACGTTTCTGACGCCGCCGGCGGCAGCGGTGTCGTTCGCTTCGCTGCTGGTGATGCGGGCGCTTTTGGGCGCGGGCGAGGCGCTGAATTTTCCGGCGGTGCATAGTATAGCGGCTCGCTGGACGATTGCGTCGGAGCGGGCACGGGCGATCGCGCTGCATTTCAGCGGGGTTGCGTTTGGGACGATGATCGCGCTGCTGGCCAGCCCGATGATCGTAATCGCGATGGGGTGGCAGGCGGTATTCTACATCTCGGGTGCGCTCGGGATCGTGTGGCTGGCAATCTGGTGGAGCAAGGCTGCGGACGGGCCCGAGGACTGCGATGGCGTCAGCGCGGCGGAAATGGAGGTGATCCGCCGCGGACAATCGGGGGTAGCGCTCGCCGACGCGATCCCATGGGGGAAAATCCTGCGGGAGAAGGCGGTTTGGGCAATCGTGATTGCCCATCTGTGCAACAACTTCGGCTTTTACATCCTGTTATTGTGGCTGCCGACGTACCTGCACCATACCTTCAAAGTTCCGATGGCGCGGCTGGGAATCTTCTCGGTGATCCCGTATGCGGTTGCGTTCGTGATGCAGAACCTGAGCGGATGGATCGCGGATGGGCTGCACAAGCGCGGGATGGGCCTGGGCGCGGTGCGAAAAACGTTGCAATCGATCGCCTTCACGCTGGGCGGTGTAGCGCTGCTCGGGCTGCCGCTGATTCATTCGGCGGTCGCGGCGGTCGCGCTGGTGACGGTGTCTTTGGGCGGCACCGCAATCGGGACCGGAGCCTTCGCGGTCAACCATCTTGACGTGGCGCCGCGCTACGCCGGAATCCTGATGGGGTTGTCGAATACGTTCGCGACGCTGCCGGGGATCATCGGAGTAGCCGCGACCGGTTTTATCGTCAAGGCCACGGGGTCGTTCGGCGCGGCGTTTTACCTGGCGGCGGCGGTATATGCGGTGGGCCTCGCGTGCTATGTCACACTTGGCAGCGGGGATCGTAAGCTTTAGCGCTGCGGGTCTGGAAATCTGACGCCGCCCCGCCCTCGGCGAGGGCCGTCCCCAGGAGGCGCACAACCATGGCAAGCGCGATCGACGAGGGGAGACTGCCGCGCTATCGATGGGTGATCGAAGCGCTGGTCATTGTCATGTTGATCGTGCAGGTGATGACCTGGCTCGCACCGGCGCCGATCCTGGAGCCGATGATAAAGGGACTTGGGATCACGCTGAGCCAGGCCGGGTTGATTATCTCGGTGATCGCGCTGTGTATCGCGATCTTCTCCTTTGCGGGAACATTCGTGGCGGAACGGCTCGGCACGCTGCGGGCGCTGCTGGTTGGAATCTGGCTGATGGGACTGGCGGAAATCGCCAGCGGCCATACGACAACGTTCTCCGCTCTGCTGCTTTGCCGGGTGCTCGAGGGTGTCGGCTACGGCATCATGATTGGTCCGCCGGCGGCGCTGGTGATGCAATGGTTTGGTACGCGCGAGTGGCCGTGGATGAACATGGTCAATTCGGTTTGCGCCTATATCGGGATCACCGCGGTCTATGCGGTGACGCCACCGTTGTATGCGGCCCTGGGCTCTTCGTGGCAAAGAGTCGTCACAAGTTACGGCGTGACGGCTGCGGCCGTCGCCATCTTGTGGACGGTGTTGGGCCGCGAACGTCATACCGAGGCGGCTGCGGCTCCAGGTCACGGCGGAGGGAGCGGGGCGAGCCTGTCCGAAGTGCTGCGGATACGCGGGGTGGGCCTGATGGCGGTCGCGTTGTTCGGCGGGATGTGGGTATTTCAGTTATACACCGCGTTTCTGCCGCAGTTCTTTCATGTGGAGCGCGGGCTCGAACTCGCAGCGGCGGCGAGCCTGACGGCGGCGCTTCCGTTTGCGGCGATGTTTGCGGCGGCGGCCGGCGGAATCGGCACCGCGCTTATCGGACTGCGGCGGCCGTTTCTGTGGCCGATGGCGATCCTGACGCTCGTCGGATGCGCGGGGGCGGTACTGCTGCCGACGGTAAATGGAATGCGGGCGTCATTGGTGCTGGTGGGAATTGGCGCCTCGGGCGGCCTTGCCGCAACGGGCACGCTGATGATGGAACTGCCGGAGATGACACCTGCAAAGATGGGGACGGCGTTTTCGTTCGTGTGGGCGGCCGGCTATGCTGGGGCCTTCATTTCGCCGTTCCTGGGCGGGGCGCTGGCGCCGGCGCTCGGCCTGCGCATGGTGATGCTGGCCTTTCTCGCGTTCCAGGTACTGCCAATCGTGGCTATGTATATGCTGCCGGAGACCGGACCGGCCGCCAAAACGATCGAGATGGTACCGGCGCAGCAGGCTGGCTGACGCGATCGCGCCAGGCAGATTGGATTATTTGTGGTCGCTGCGGCGGCGGATAAGCCGCTCGACCTCGTCGTGGAGCAGGCCGTTGGACGCGACCAGTCCCGTTAGCTTCACCGACTGCTGGTTGAAGTGCAGGTCGCGTCCGCCGATGTCGGTGATACGTCCGCCGGCGGCGGCGAGGAGGGCAGCGCCGGCCGCGACGTCCCATTCGCTCTTGGGTTTCAGCGTGAAGGTCGCGTCGGCCTGTCCGGCGGCAACCAACGCAAGCTTGTAAGCCACGCTGCCCACCGCACGGGCCTGGAGCAGGCCCTCGTAGGGCTTCCATTCACCGCGCGCGGTCTCGCTGCGGCTGGCGAGCACGGTGGCGTCGGCGAGTCTGGCGGTCGCGGTGACGTGCACGGACGCGCCGTCCAGGTGGCATCCGAGGCCGCGTCCGCCCCAGAAGAGCTCATGTGTGATCGGATTGTAGGTGATGCCGAGTACGGGGACGCCGCGATCGGCCAATGCGATGGCAACGACGAACTCGGGCACGCCCTTGATGAATTCCTTGGTGCCGTCGAGCGGGTCGACGATCCATACGCGATCGCGCGCGAGGCGGTCACCATTGTCGGCAGTCTCCTCGGAAAGCCAACCGTAGCCGGGAAATCCGTCGTGGAGAATCTCCTTGAGCTTGTGGTCGGCCTCAAAGTCGGCGGTGGTGACGGGATTGTCCCTGCTCTTCTCGTTGACGGTGAAGCCGCGCTCATTCCAGTGGTTAACCAGGATTGCGCCGGCTTCGAGCGCGGCGGTATGGGCGGCCTTCAGTTCGCGCGCGAGTTCGCCTTGCACGTGGTCGATGTCCTGATCGACGGCATGCGTAGCGGATGTGGATCGTGATGCCATTGCGGTTGAGTATACCAGTCATTCACGAGGCGGCGGCGCGGGCACGCTTGCGGCGCACTTTCTCGTACGCCTGGGTCAGGGTTTCAAGCATCCGCTCGCGCTGATCGTAGAGCCGCCGGAGCTTGCGGGCTTTGCGCCGCGCCATCGCGTAGGCGGTGATGAGGGGCAGTGCGACGGTTGTATCAACGTAGCATACAACGGAGTCCGGCAGACGTTCGGGATCGATTTTACCCCAACTGACCGCTTCATTGGGGGTCGCGCCGGAGAGGCCGCCGGTATCGGGGCGGGCGTCAGTGATTTGGAGAAAATAGTCGTGGCCCTTTTCCGCCACGCCCATCACCTCCTGGATTTGCGGCTCGGTCTGGAGGATGAAGTTTTTCGGGGAGCCCCCGCCCAGGATAAAGACCGCGCTTTTCATCCCGTCGGCTTTGGCGGAATAGACAACCGCGGCGGTTTCGTTGACGTCGGCGAGCGGGTCGAGGCGCAACTTGAAGCCCTCGAGCTCGAGCAGCGCCAAATTCATTCCGATCGACGAATCACCGGGCGAGGAAGTGTAGATCGGCACGGCGTGCTCGTGGGCGGCGGCGAGCAGCGAACGGCGCGAGAGCTTGAGCACGCGCTCGCGCTCGGCAATATAGCGGCCGGCGCGGTAATGAAATTCCGCCGTACTCATCGGTTGCCGGAACTCGTCGTGGCGGGCCAATTCGCGGAAGAAGGCGTCGGTCGAGAGCAGGACGCGATAATCGAAGAAGATGTCGTAGATGCGTACGACACCGGCGTTGCGCAAGGCAACGTCGTCGGCGTCGGGCGAGCCCTGGAACATCTTGAGCCCAAGTCCGAAGTGCGCGTCGTGATAGAGGTTAGCGCCGGTCGACACCATCCAGTCGATAAACCCGTGTTCGATAAGAGGGATGAGACACGACATGCCGAGCCCGGCCGGTGTCAGGGCCCCGGTCAGGCTCATCCCAACGACCGTATCGGGCGCGAGCATCTTTTCGGCGAACAGCCGGCAAGCCTCGCGCAGGCGGCGGCCGTTGTAGGCCATGAAGGCGGTATCGATCACGTCAGCGGCGGACATATCGCCGCGCACGGGTCGCGGTTCGATCAAGGTGCCGCTGAGATAGGGAGTCCGTGCTTTCTTTTGCGCCATCTTGCTCATCTGGAGGGATAGGCGGCGCGAACAGGACTGGAGGTCGGATCGCGGTCACCGGTTTTGCCCTCTTTTTCAATTTCGCAAGAATCCTAGCCGCCCGTTACTCACAACGCTATCGGAATCGAGTTTGCCAGTTGAGAACGCAGCACCTAAGATTGCGTGGGGATCTACATTGCGAGGGGACAAGCGATGGCAGTTATTACGCTGACCCAACATCCAGGGACGCGTAGTTTTGCACTCGGCCGGCTCACGGCCGAGCGTCTCAATTACCGCTTCCTGACCGCTGATGAGTTAATCGCGCGAACCTCAAAGCTCTACAACGTAACGCCCGAGCAACTGGTGATCGTCGACGAGCGCCGGCCCCACTTCTGGGAACGTCTCAAAACCGACACCGAACGCTTTGTCGGGTTTTTTCGCGCGGTGGTGCTCAAGGAGATGGCCAAAGATGGACTGGTGATCATAGGCCGGTCTGTCGCCCACATCATGCCTGAATATGGATGCGGACTGCGGGTACGTCTGGTTGGCCCTTTCAAGGCCCGCGCCGCGGAAATCGCAGGCGAGGAGCAGCTTGCCTCGCCAGTGGCAGAGCGGCGGGTGCGCGACTACGACCGTGAAATGCGCGCTCGCATCCAGACTCTCATGGGCGTGGACATCGAAGACCCGGCCAACTACGCGGTTACCTTGAACACTTTCGCTTTGCCGCTTGAGATGCTCGCGGCGGGTCTGAGCGCCCTCGCTCTTGAAATCGACCGTGCGACGCGACCGGAGCAGTGGTGCAAAATGCGCGACGCCGCCCTCGCCGCTGAGGTTCGCGCTGCCCTGATGCTCCATCCCAAGATCGGTCACGCTCCATTCGACGTGCGATGTGACGGCGGCGCCGTCCAGATCAATGGCCCCGGACTGGTCCCGCCGTGGGATGACCTGGTTAATGTGGTTGTGCGTGGCCTGGAGGGCGTCAAGTCGGTCGAGGTCGTAGCGGAGGAGCAGCCGGTTCCAGTGCGCCCGAGCTGATGGCCGGCAACCCGGATCGTCGATTGATCGTACCTGCACTTGATCACTGCCGGATGCCCCGGCGCGCTATCGCCGGCCCTCAGTAATGCGCTCGCTGATAATTTTTCTCGCGACTGGAGCCTACGCGGGCTACATCCCGTGGGCGCCCGGGACGGCCGGGGCAGCCCTCGGGCTTATCCTGGGATGTTTGCTGTTCGCTCCGATCTGGGAGCATGCACCGGGCGCCTTCGTGATGCTCTTTGGCGTGATTTTCGCCGGCTCTTGTGTGGTTGCCGGCAGCGCGGAAAAAATTTTCGGCGAGCACGACAGTGCCTACATCGTCATCGATGAAATTCTCGGCATGATCGCGGCGATGTTTCTCATTCCGTTAGGCTGGGCGTGGATGGCGGCCTGCTTCGCCCTTTTTCGCTTCTTCGATATTATCAAGCCGTGGCCGGCCAATCGGCTTGATCAGGTGGACGGCGGCGCGGGCGTGATGCTTGACGATTTAGCCGCAGGCATTTATGCCAACGTGGTGCTGCAAATACTTCGGCGCGTCATTTGAGAGCTGGCGCCGCGACGGCCGGCTGCCCCGGCCGGGTTGAACAGCACGCAATTTTCGAAGGAGCCAGTGATGATCCAACGAGCGGTGGTTCTCTCGACGGGCGACGAAATCACGACCGGCAAGGTGGTCGACAGCAATTCCAACTATCTGGCGGACAAACTCAACGAAATTGGGGTCGACCTGGTAGCCGTCCTCACTGTCGGTGATGTGCCGGAACGCCTCGAATGGGCATGGCGAACCGCGATGCAAATGGGCGACGTCGTCATCTCGACCGGCGGCATCGGTCCCACCGCTGACGACCTCACTACCGAGACCATCGCGCGCATCACTGGCAAGCCGCTGTGGCGGCACGAACCCTCGGTCGAGCATATGCGCCGCCTATTCTCGGCGCTTGGGCGTGCGATGCCCGAAAACAACATCAAGCAGGCGCTATTCCCCGAAAGCGCCGAAATAATTCCCAACCCGCTGGGAACCGCGCCAGGTTTCCGCATGGCGGTGCTACAGGCGAGTCACACTGCCCATCTCGTTGTGATGCCGGGCGTGCCGCGCGAGATGAAGCCGATGTTCGAGAACGAAGTGATTCCCTGGATCCGGCTTAACCGCGGCAGCGACAAAATCTTTGTGACACGCATCTTCCAGACCTTCGGCATCAGCGAATCGGCGCTCGATGAGTCGGTCGCCGGGCTAATCAGGCCCGAAGAGGCGCGTGTCGGTTTCCGCGCGAGCTTTCCGCAAATTTCGCTCAAGGTTCAAGTCGAGGACGTACCGGGCGCGGCCGAGTCACGCCTGGAGGAACTGAGCGAGCGCGTGCGGGGCCGGATTGGCAATTTCATTTACGGCGAAGGGGATTCCACGATGGAGGAAGTCGTCGGGCATCTGCTGACCGAAAAGAATCTGACGCTCGCGGTTTCCGAATCATGCACCGGCGGCCTTATCGGCCATCGACTGACCAACGTCCCCGGCAGTTCACGATATTTCAAAGGCGACCTCGTCACCTACTCCAATGACCTGAAGCACGAGATTCTGGGCGTGCGCGAGTCGACGCTCAAAGAGCATGGCGCGGTGAGTGAGCAATGCGTGGTGGAGATGGCAGCCGGCGTCCGTGAACGAACCGGGGCCGACGTAGCGATTGCCACCTCGGGCGTCGCCGGACCCGACGGGGGCACGCCCGAACATCCAGTCGGCACGGTCTGCCTCGCACTGGTCGCCAATGGCGTTTCGGTGTCACGGCGTTATCAGATGCGCGGCACTCGCGACTGGATCAAGCTGCTTACGTCACAGGTCGCGCTCGACTGGCTCCGGCGCTATGCTCTCGGCCTGCCGCTGGGCGAATCGGTGTTATTCCGGCGATAACTTCGCACGCTTGGCATAACTGATAATATGGACGCCGACAGCCGCTGCGAACTATTGAATCTGCTTGCTCGCGAATCCTATTTCGAACGCGAGTTGACGCTCGCGTCGGGCCGCGCGTCGAACTACTACGTCGACTGCAAGCGGACGCTTTATCTTCCCCGTGGCGCTTACCTGGCAGGTGAGCTGATGCTCGCGCTGGTGCGCGCCGAAGCCATCGAGCAGCTGGGCGGGATGGCGGCGGGTGCCTTACCCGTGACCGACGCGATAATCGGGGCCGCCTACCGGCATGGCTACGATCTCACCGGTTTCTTCGTCCGCAAGGAAACCAAACCTCACGGCCTTCAGCAGCAAATCGAGGGTGTCTTTCGCAAAGAGCGCCGCACCGCGGTAATCGATGACACCATCACTACCGGCGGCTCGAGCCTGAGTGCGGTGGCCGCGATGCGCGATGCGGGTGCGGCCGTAATCGCGGCTTTCGCGCTGGTCGAACGAGGAGAGGGCGCGGCGGACGCCTTTGCCCGCGCGGGTCTCAAGTATCACTGGCTTTTCACCGCCGAAGAAATCCGCGCTACACGCAAATCAGGCTGAAATGGACCCGTTGCGGGCGCTTAGCGGCCGTACACTCCTGACCGCGATTTTTGGCGATCCGGTCGAGCATTCGCTGTCGCCTGCGATGCACAATGCGGCATACGCAGCGCTGGGAATGGAACGCGCGTACGCCGCCTTCCGCGTCACGCCTGAGCGCCTGCGCGACGCGATTCGCGCCATTCCTGCACTCGGCCTGCTCGGTGTCAACCTGACGGTTCCTCACAAAGAGCGCGCGCTCAGGATGGTGGCGGATCTCAGCAACGAGGCAAGCCTGCTCGGCGCGATTAATTGTGTCGTCAATCGCAGGGGCGTGCTGCACGGCGACAATACGGACGCGCGCGGACTCGCACTTGACCTGCATGAGGCTGGAGTTGCGCCGGACGGCAAAGTCGCCGTCATCGTGGGCGCCGGGGGGGCGGCGGCGTCCGCCGTCCTGGCGGTAATCCGCCTTGGTGCGCGACGCGTCGTCGTGTGCAACCGCACCGCAGCGCGCGCGAATCGCCTGGCCCGCCGTTTCGCGCAGCATCTGGGTTCGCGTGGCGGCGGGCGCCCAACTCAAAGCATCGACGCACGCGGCCTCGACACGCTAACCAGCCCGTCCACTATGGGCGCGGCGGCGATCGTGATCAACGCGACGCCTATGGGCCTCAAGATGGGCGGATTTGCCGACCTCGCCTACGATGCCACTGCCCCCGACTGCGTGTTTTACGACCTGATCTATGCACGCGAGCCAACGCCCTTTCTCGCGCCGGCCGCGGCCCTCAACCGGCGTACGCTCGACGGCGCCGGCATGCTCATCAATCAGGGCGTTCTGGCTTTTGAACTATTCAACGGCGCCAAGCCTCCGCACGGAGTAATGCGCCGCGCGCTGATGGCTGCACTCGGCCGCCAGGGGTAAGTCGTTGATTCTGGCCCGGTAGGCTCGCCGTCGGCTAGCCGAACATCTCTTTGAGCTTGTCGACGAAACCCTTGGCCATTGGGTGGTTTACGTCCTCGCCGGAAAGCTTGGCGAATTCCTCGAGCAGCTCGCGCTGGCGTGCGGTGAGGCGGCGCGGGGTTTCCACCACGATCCGCACGAGCTGATCGCCGCGGCCATAGCCGTGCAGATCGATGAAGCCCTTGCCCTTCAAACGGAGCACCTTGCCCGACTGGGTCCCGGCCGGCACCTTGAGCTTGATCTTTCCCTCCAACGTGGGAACCTCGATCTCCGCGCCGAGTGCTGCCTGAGGAAAACTCACCGGCACTTCGATAACGACGTCGTTGTCCTGGCGCACGAACAGCGCATGATCCTTGACGTGGACGACAACGTACAGATCGCCGTTGGGACCGCCACCAAAACCGGCCTCGCCTTCGTTGCGAAGCTTCAGCCGCGAACCGTTATCTACGCCTGGGGGAATCTTCACGGAGAGCGAAACGGGCTTGCGCACGCGCCCCTGTCCCTGACACTTCGGGCACGGGTCGGCGATGATCATTCCCTCACCGCGGCATTGTCCGCAGGTCGTAGAAATTGAGAAAAATCCCTGCTGGGTTCGGACCTGGCCGGTGCCGCGGCAGTTCGGACAGGTGCGCGCGCCCTCGGAACCGCCCCTTGCGCGCGAGCCATTGCAGGCTTCGCACGTGGTCAGACGCTGGAACTTGACGACTTTCTCCGTGCCCCGCGCTGCTTCCTCGAATTCGACCTCGAGGTCGTAGCGCAGGTCGTCGCCGCGCCTGCTGCGCGAGCGCGAGCGGCCCCGACCCGTTCCAAAAAAATCGCCAAAGATGTCCGAGAAGACTTCCTCGAAACCCTGTGTAAAGTCGAACCCGCCGAAGCCGCCGGGACCTTGCGGACCCTGGAAGGCCGCATGCCCGAATCGGTCGTACTGTGCGCGTCGCTCGGGCTCAGACAGAACCTGGTAGGCCTCGTTGAGCTCCTTGAACTTCTCCTCGGCCTCCTTGTCGCCAGGATTGCGGTCAGGATGGAACTGAATCGCAAGGCGGCGGTACGCCTTCTTCAGGTCGTCATCGTTAGCGCTGCGAGTAACGCCAAGAACCTCGTAATAATCTCGTTTTCGATCGGAGGGCATCGCAGACCAATACTATTCCACTTCCAGGGCAGAAGTAAGCGCTCTCGGGTTTTGTCGCGGTCTCACGATAGCCTACGAATGCCCAACAGCCTTATTTCACTTCCTTGAAGTCCGCGTCAACGACGTCCTCTTTCTTTTCGGGCTCTTCCGCGGCGCCAGCCTCACCGGCACCCGGATGACCGTCAGCACCGGCGGCTTCTGCCCCTTGCGCGCCCTGGCGGGTCTTGCTGTACATCGCCTCCGCGAGCTTGTGGGAGGCATTGGCAAGCATCTCCGCGGCGCGGTTCATCTCGTCGGAGCTCTTTGACTCGAGTTTGGTGCGTGCATCTGCAAGCGCATCCTCGACCGTCTTGCGCGAACCTTCGTCGAGCTGCGCACCGTAATCCTTGACCGTCTTCTCGGTGGTATAGATGAGGTTGTCGAGTTTGTTGCGGGCCTCAGCTAACGCACGCCGCTCACGGTCTTCGCTCGCGTGCTGCTCAGCCTCGTTCACCATCCGTTTGATTTCGTCCTCGTTGAGTCCGGAGGAAGCGGTAATTCGGATCGATTGCTCCTTGTTGGTGCCGCGGTCCTTCGCATGGACGTTGACGATACCGTTGGCGTCGATATCAAAGGTAACCTCGATCTGCGGCAAACCGCGCGGAGCCGGGGGAATACCAACGAGGTCGAACTGGCCGAGCAACTTGTTGTCGGCCGCCATTTCGCGCTCGCCCTGAAAGACACGAATCGTCACCGCGGGCTGATTATCCTGGGCGGTCGAGAAAACCTGGCTCTTGCGCGTCGGGATCGTCGTGTTCTTCTCGATGAGCTTGGTAAACACGCCTCCGAGCGTCTCGATCCCGAGTGAAAGCGGCGTCACGTCAAGCAGCAGAACGTCCTTGACCTCTCCCTTGAGCACGCCCGCCTGAATCGCGGCGCCTACGGCGACGACCTCGTCCGGATTGACACCTTTGTGACCTTCACGGCCGAACAGCTTCTTGACCCGCTCCTGCACCGCCGGCATGCGCGTCATACCGCCAACCAGCACAACTTCATTGATATCGCTCGCGCGCAACCCGGCATCCTTGAGCGCGGTGACGCATGGATTGTCGAGCCGTTCCAGCAGATCGTTGCAGATCGCCTCAAGCTTGGCCCGGGTAAGCTTCATGTTAAGATGCTTGGGGCCGGACTGATCCGCCGTGATGAAGGGCAGGTTGATGTCAGTCTCCGTCACGGTCGAAAGTTCGCACTTGGCCTTCTCCGCCGCCTCCTTCAGGCGCTGCAGGGCCATCCTGTCCGTGCGCAGGTCGATACCCTGATCCTTGCGGAACTCGTCGGCCAGATAGTCGATGATCCGCTGGTCAAAGTCCTCGCCGCCGAGGAACGTGTCGCCATTGGTCGCTTTGACTTCAAAGACGCCGTCACCCAGTTCGAGGATCGAGATATCGAAGGTGCCGCCACCGAGGTCGAAGACCGCTATCTTCTCGTCCTTCTTCTTGTCGAGTCCGTAAGCCAGCGAGGCCGCGGTCGGCTCGTTGATGATGCGCAGAACGTTAAGACCGGCGATCCGGCCCGCATCCTTGGTGGCTTGCCGCTGGCTGTCGTTGAAATATGCAGGGACGGTGATGACCGCCTCGGTGACCTTCTCGCCGAGATAGTCCTCTGCGGTTTGCTTCATCTTCTGCAGGATGAACGCGGAGATTTCCGGCGCACTGTACTTCTTTCCGCGGATCTCGACCCAAGCCGAACCGTCTTCGCTCTTGACGACCTTGTACGGAAGTACCTTGATCGCCTTCTGCACCTCGGGGTCGTCAAACCGGCGTCCCATCAGGCGCTTTATTGCAAAGACCGTGTTGGTCGGATTTGTGATTGCCTGGCGCTTCGCGATTTGTCCAATCAGCCGTTCGTTCGATTCGGTAAACGCGACGACCGACGGCGTCGTGCGGCTCCCCTCGGAGTTGGCAATCACTACCGGATCGCCACCTTCCATGATCGCGACGCAGCTATTGGTCGTGCCTAAGTCAATTCCGATTACTTTCGCCATTTTTCAGGAATCCTCTAAGAGAGATCGATAACCATGTTTCAGGAGTTTTCAACTTCGCCGCCGCCAGGCTTGCGTTCGGCCCCATTCCCGCCATCATCTGCCATCGCCTTCGCGACCGAAACCCGCGCCGGACGCAACGTCCTGTCCCCGATCTGATACCCTCGGTGAAACTCGGCTATAACTGTGTTTGGGGGATGTTCAGAGCTCGCCACGTGATCCACCGCCTCGTGCTTTTGCGGGTCAAAAGCCTGACCGATCGACGCTAGTTGAGAGACCCCTTGCGCCTTGAGAAAGTCAAACACCGAGCGCAACACCATCTCGACACCCTCAACAATCGATTTACCGTTGCCCCCGCCTTGCGCGGCGCCGACCGCCCGCTCGAGATTGTCGATAATCGGCAGCAGCTCGCGGAGCAGACTCTCGCGCTGGAGGCGGACGGTATCATCTGCCTGCAAGCGAGCTCGTTTGCGAACGTTGTCCGAGTCGGCCAATACCCGCAGATACTTGTCCTTCAACTCCGCGAGCGCTCGGTCCTTTTCGGCAATTTGTTGGCGCAATTTCTCGACCTCTGCCTCAATACTACCAATCTGCGGCGCCTCCTGTGCCGAGGTTGCCTGCTCGAGCTCGGCGTCGACGTGCTCACCTTCGGGCGAGATGTTCTCCTCAACTTCGCCCTTCGCATCTTTGTGTCGCTTCAACATCCAAATTTACCCGCATAGAACATAAGCACGATTGGGTCCCGCGCCAACTCCAGCGCAGCTTTCTTATAAACCGAGGGTCCCGCAGGCCGCCGAGCCCCAGGTAAGCCGGCGGGCTCTGAAATAGAAGCGATCAAGCGACGAACGCGGCTCTATAACGACGCCGCAACGCTCAGTGCTCCAGCACCCGGGAAAGCTTCCTCGCCGTGTAGCTGACGAGCGGAATTATGCGCTCGTAATGCATCCGCACGGGTCCAACAACAGCAAGACTGCCGATCGGCAGCACGCCGCTCGCATACGAGGCGGCAACCACACTCAACCCGGACAGTCGCATATCGAAGTTTTCAGACCCTATCGAGACCGTCAGGCCGTTTTGCTTAAAGCTTCGTTCAAGCAGATCAAGTAGAGCGGTCTTGTCCTCGAGGGCCCGTAACAGTTCGCGCAATCTACCGGGATCGGCGAACTCGGGCTGGTCGAACGCCTTCGTGCTGCCCTCGACGTAGACCTCGGCGGGCGTTGAAGTACGGGTCAACGATCCGGCCAGGGTAAGGGCGGCCCGGACGAAACGGTCATAGTTGGCGCGGTCCTCTTTAAGCTGCTCCTCGATCCATGCGCGGGCTTGCAAGAGCATCCGCCCGCTCACGAATTCATTGAGGTAGCTCGACATGCGATCGAGTTCGGCCTGGGTGTAATCCTGGTCGGTATGGATGAGGCGGCTTTGCACCGCGCCTGCAACCGCAACGAAGACCGCTAACGCTTCGCGCTCACGTAAACGGAGGAATTGGACCCGCACGATCAGGGTCGATTCCAGCCGCGGCGCCATTACGACCGCGGAATGACCCGTCATCAGGGCGAGCAGCCGCGAGGTATCACGAATGGTTTCGCCAATATCACCGGCGCGGGCGGAGTAGTGCAGCTCGATCTGAGTGCGATCTTGAAACGCAATGGGGGAGGACGGCTCCAGGTGGTCGACGTAATAGCGGAAGGCCTTGTCGGTCGGGACGCGGCCGGCCGATGTATGCGGCTGCGAAAGGAAACCCGCCTGCTCCAGCTCCGCCATCAGGTTGCGCACCATAGCGGCCCGTACTCCGAGCTGATGGTGTGCAGCAAGCTGGTGGGAACCAACCGGTTCTGCGGTGGCAATGAACTCCTGGACGGCCGCAAGCAGCAGTGTATGCTGCCGGTGCGTCAAATCCTCATTTCCGGTGCTGCCCTGCATCGCAGAAACCCATTTCGAATCCGCTATGGCACCCTCTTGGGACAGCCATCGGTGCATAACCGGGGCCTGTCCAGTTACAATCTTGTTACTTATCCGGCATCTCGTTCAAGCGCCAGCGCAATTGTCGCCGTTCGATTTTACACTGGTCCGCACGAGTGAATGGCTGCGGGGAGCACGAAAGCGCGAACCTTTCATTTTCGCTATCCCGAGCCGCCTGATACGCTTTGACTATAGGTTCGCCGCCGTGGCGGCTCCAGCGATGGCTCGCAAAAGCATAAAGTCGCGCTCGCTCTACGTTCCCAAGGTCCCCGCAAACGCTTCATGGCTCGAAAGCGACAGCTATGACCGGCGAGCTTGGGCCGAATTGGGACTCACGGCACCGACGATCCGTGAACTTATCGGCTCAGGTGAGAAGCTCGTGCCGCATTTCGGGGCCCTTCTACAGGACCTGTTCTTCGGCCTTTTCAAGTACAACCTGGTTTGGCTCAAACCCGACGCCGTCCGCCGGAGCGCGTCCCTGAACCACGAAATCCTCGATCATCTGCTCCTCTCCCCCGGCTTCGAAATGCTCAAGACGCGCACTCTGCTCGACGAGGACAAGGCAGTGATCGCGGCACTCGTACTTGGAGAACAGGTGCTGGAGATGGTGCGGTCGGAGAAGCTCGTCAACCGCCGGGAAATGCTCGATCTCTGGGACCTGGAGCATCAGGAGGAGGATCTCGAGGAGCGCGCCGCCGCACTCAAGAACGCTACCGAACTGGCTGAGCAGCAAAAGCAGCATGAAGCCGAGGGCTCCGAGAGCGACCCCTCCACGTCAAAGAATCTGAAGAAAAGGATTGAGGAACTTAAGGAGTCGGCGGCGCGTGCCGCGCAGGTCTCAGAGGCTCGGCTCAGGCAGAAGGCCCGTTTATTTGAAGACCAGCTCAAACATAGCGACCACACCCCTCTCAAGCGGATGCAGGTGCAGAGCGCACAACTCTCCGAAGAGATCGACCGAGTCGCCCAGGATAGCCACGATTTCAGTCTCGAGTTCGGACAGGGCGGCCGGCTTTCGGCAGGGGAGCGGTTGGAGTTGGGCCGGCAACTCGCCCGAAATCCGAAGCTCGGCCAACTTGCGCGGCTGGTCGGCCGTTTCAAGCAGGACGCGCGTGCCCTGCGCCGCAAAACCCTCGACCGTGGCGTCGCCGAAGCCTATGACATCGAGCGTGGCGCCGAACTCGGCCGATTGATTCCGGCGGAGCTGCTTGCACTGCATCATCCGGGTCTGAGCGCCGATTTTCGCCGCCGTCTGCTCGAAGGCACGGTGCTGCAGTACCGTTTGCGCGAAGAGGAGCAAAAGGGCAAGGGCCCGATGGTCGTGTGTATCGACGTCAGTTCGTCGATGCAGGGAGACAAGGAGTTATGGGCCAAGGCGGTGAGCTTGACGCTGATGGATATTGCCCGCCGCCAGCGGCGGCTCTTCCGGGCGGTGCTGTTCTCGTCGGGGCCGGAAACTTTGCGCATCATCGATCTGAACGACAAGCGGCGCTACAAGCCCGAGTTGTCCAAAGTACTCGAGATGGCTGAGTATTTTCCCGGCGGCGGCACCGACTTTCAGACCCCGATCGACGCAGCGGTCGCTCTGTTGGAGGACAAGAAGCTCAAACGCGGGGATATCGTGGTGATCACGGACGGCGAATGCCAGGTGACGTCGGAATGGCTCGCCGCTCTGCGCGAGCGCAAGGAAGCTTTGAAGTTCACGATTTTCGCCGTGCTGGTGGACGTCGGCTCAAGCGAGCTTTCGACCCTCGCGCAATTCAGTGATCACGTAAGTTCGGTGAAAAAACTGACGGTGGAAGCCTCGCGCGAGATTTTCCTCAAGGTTTAGGGAGAGACCTTCCGCGCGCGGCGCGGCGCGAAGAATTCCCGCAGTACTCTCGCGCATTCTTCGGCAAGAATACCGCCGTAAATCTCGACGCGATGGTTCAAGCGGCCGTCGCGGCCGATATCATAAACTGACCCCAAAGCGCCCGCCTTTGCGTCCCGCGCACCATAATAAACCTTCGCTATTCGTGCGTTCACTATCGCCCCAACACACATCACGCAGGGCTCGAGCGTCACGTACAATGAGGCCTCCGTCAGGCGATATTCCCCCACGAGCGAAGCCGCCTCACGAATAGCCAGCATCTCCGCGTGCGCGGTCGGATCGCGCAGCCCCACCGGGAGATTGTGGGCAGCACCGACGACGCGATTGTCGATTACCACGATCGCGCCAATTGGAACCTCGCCTTCGTCGGCACCTCGACGGGCCTCCTCCAGCGCGAAGCGCATCGCGGCCTCGCCGAAAGTGTAGCGCTGCGACAGACGAGCCAGGCGTTGCCGATATTCGGCCAGCCGCTCGGTGTGGTAATCGTCGTTCGCCATCGTTGAACCCGCGTCGCTGCCCTCCGCGTTGACACACCGGGGCCTCGCAACAAAGATGAATTATCAACCGAATAGGTGAAGAGGCGCAATTCCAGATGGCGCAAGCCGGCGAAATCGGACCTGTGGAACTGAAGCAGCGGCTCGCGCACGGAGACCGGCTCACGATTCTGGACGTGCGTGAGCCCGAAGAAATTGCCATCGCCGAATTTCCGGGCGCAATGCATGTGCCCATGGGCGACGTTCCCTCCAGATTGATGGAACTCGATCCCGATGCCGAGTGGGTCGTTATATGCCATCACGGAATTCGGAGCGCCCAGGTCGCAACGTATTTGGCGCGGATGGGCTTCGAGCGGGTGTGGAATCTAAGCGGAGGGATCGACGCATGGGCGCTTGCGGTCGATCCAAGAACGCCGCGCTACTGAAGATTTAGCGGCATCGGAGCGCAATGGTATGTCCACTCATCTGGCGGCTGCAATCCAGATGGCGACCTCTAATGATAAAGCGGCCAACCTTGAAAAGGCCGAGCATCTGATCCGGCTGGCCGCGGCGCGCGGCGCTAAGCTCGTTGGTCTGCCCGAAGTCTTCAACTGGCGCGGCAAGCGTTCCGATGAGGCCGAAGCCGCCGAGGGACTGGACGGCGCTACTCTCACCCTGATGGGGCGACTCGCGCGCGAGCTTGAAATCCATCTTCTGGCCGGCTCGATTACAGAGCACGCACCGGGCGAGGAGAAGCGCTACAACACCTCCGTCCTGCTCGGTCCGGACGGCAAGCGACTGGCCGTCTACCGCAAAATCCATTTGTTCGACGTCGACCTGCCCGGACGCGTCACGATCAGGGAATCAGATGGGAAGATCCCGGGCGGTGAGGTCGTAACGGCCGCTACACCACTGGGCACCGTTGGGTTGACAGTGTGCTACGACCTGCGCTTCCCGGAGCTCTACCGCCGGCTGGTGTTCGCCGGCGCGCGGATCTTGACGATTCCGAGCGCTTTCACGTTCCCCACCGGCGAAGCGCATTGGGAGGTCCTGATTCGAGCGCGGGCGATCGAAAACCAATGCTACGTTGTCGCGCCGGCCCAATTCGGACCCAACGTCCACGGCTTCAGCGATTATGGCAACTCCATGATCGTCGATCCGTGGGGACGCGTGTTGGCACGCGCTTCGGAGAATGAAGGCGTTGTGATAGCTCCGCTCGATATGGCTTACCTTGAACGGGTGCGCCGCGAGCTACCCTCACTGACCCATTCGCGCCTGAGATAAGAGGTCACTGGATTGGACCGGCTCCGGCTCGACGTCGAATCCGCCGTCATTGAGTCGTACGCGATACAGCAGGTCAAACCCTTCCGTCTCAATCGGGGGTTGGAATTTGCCGGCGGTAGCGTAAATTGCGATTTCGGGGACTCGTGCGCGACCCTCGCGACGAGCGTTGCGTCGTACGCATTCGGACACGGTTGCTTCGAATCTGTAACCAACGATACGAGCGCCAAACGCCTTGCCTAGCGCGATAATCGGCGCTCGATCCTCGACGCGGGGATTCGTGTTATCGACCACGACCGATTTCCCCATCGCGAGCCCTTGGTCGATTAACGCCATCTGCCGCGCTTGCCGGCTTCTCGAATTCCGGAGCAAATCCTTGCTGACGTGGCTATGCGTACCTGCAAAATGCTTACGGTAAAAGCTGGTCTTGCCTGCGGCCTGCAGGCCTATGAAAATGGCAACTTCCATCGTTTTCTAGGGCGGGCGGACGCCGTGGACTCTCTTTTCTCCATTATAGCTTAATGTCTCTATTATACCTTAATGCGAGCCACGCCCGTCGCCGTCATCGCCTTGAGTCACTGTGAAAGCATTGATTCTCAGTGCCGACGGTTTCGAAGACAGTGAACTGTTGGTGCCCTACTATCGGTTCAAGGAAGAGCACGTCGACATCGACGTTGCGGCCATCGGCAAGGGTACTATCACCGGCAAGCACGGCTATCGGGTGGCGGTCGACAAGGGACTGGACGAGGTGAAACCCGACCGGTACGACGTCTTGATTGTTCCCGGTGGTGAGGCCCCTTCCGCAATTCGACGGAAAGAAGCTGCCCTCAAAATAGTCGCGGCGTTCTTCCGCTCCGGCAAGCCAATTGCCGCGATCTGCCATGGTCCTCAGCTCTTAATCTCGGCTGGCTTGTTGAGTGGCAGGCGCGCGACTTGCCACGAATCCGTCTCGCGTGAACTGAAGCAGGCTGGTGCAATTTATGAAGACAAAGAGGTCGTCGTCGACGGGAACCTTATCACTTCAAGGAAGCCCGCCGACCTGCCGGCTTTCGTCCGAGAACTGATCAGGATGATCAAAAGCCGCTGAACCGAGACGGTGCGTCCTTACTTGGCGCGAGCACTGTGGCCGCAGTTGGGCGTGCCTTGTTTACGCGGCAGCCCGCAGGCAGGATTCGTAATGAGCAGCGAGACATCGGCTCGCGTTGCTCGACAGGAGGACCGCTTTTACGATGGCTCTGAAGCTTAGCTCTCCTGCTTTCGCCGATGAGCACGCGATCCAAGTGCTTTTTACCTGCGACGGCAAGGATGTTTCCCCTCCGTTGAACTGGTCGGCTCCTGCCGCAGGAACGCGCAGCCTTGCTCTCATCGCGGACGACCCCGACGCGCCTGACCCCGCTGCGCCCCAAATGACTTGGGTGCATTGGGTGCTCTATAACCTGCCACCGGCCGCCGGAGGCCTGCCCGAAGCGGTCACGTCTGCAAAACTGCCTCCCGGTACTCTGGAGGGACTCAATGACTGGAAGCGCGTTGGTTACGGTGGTCCCTGCCCGCCAATCGGGCGGCACAGATATTACTTCAGACTTTACGCTCTCGACACTACGTTGCCTGACCTCCGTAGGCCAGCCAGGACGAAGCTCGAAAAAGCGATGGAAGGCCACGTTCTAACGGAAGTAACTCTGATGGGAACCTACCAGCGTCGCCGATGAACGCATCGCTGTGGCCTGGCGACCGCTCACTTTCGCAAACTTCCTTTCTGATTCGCGCCGATCCTTGACGTATGCTCCATGCGCGGGTTAAGCAGGCTTACGCTTGGAGCAGCACCGTGCAACGGTTACCATTAAATGCCATAGATGGCGCACACGGCACTCTACGATGACGCAAATCAGGCGAGGTGGAGGGCAAACCGCGGTTAAGTTCCGCGTTTGAGGGTATTGGCGATGGCAGATGGACCTCTGGCAGGCTTTCGCATATTGGACCTCACCCAGGTAGTGTCGGGCCCGTTTTGCACGATGATGCTCGGTGATTTGGGCGCCGACGTCATCAAGGTCGAGCCACCGGAAGGCGACCCCACCCGATCAATCGGACGCCCGCGCAAGAACGGCGTCACCGCGGGCTTCCTGGTCTTCAATCGCAACAAGCGCAGCGCCGTTGTCGATCTGAAAAAGGAGGGCGGCGCCAATCTGATCCGGATGCTCGCCGTCAAGGCCGACGCGATGATCGAGAACAACCGGCCGGGTGTCGCCGACCGCCTCGGCATCGGCTATGCCGACATCCGAAAGGTCAATCCGAAGATCGTTTACTGTGCGATCCATGGCTTCGGGCCAAAGGGCCGTTATGCAAATGCTCCCGCCTACGACCCCGTGATCCAGGGATTTTCGGGGATGGCGGCAGTTCAGGGAGGACGCGGCGAAAAGCCGGTGGCGGTCAAGATGGCGCTGGCGGACAAAATAACCGGGATGACCGCCGCTCTCAGCATCGTCTCGGCGTTGCATGCCGCGCGCAATCGCGGTGTTGGCCAGTACATCAGGATACCCATGGTCGAGGCGATGATGTCGTTTGCGGCCAACGATTCGATGGTCGGCTATGTGTTTGTTCCTGACGACGAATTCAAGGACCAAACGCCCAAAAATGGCAGCCTTGATCCGTTTCGCACCAAAGACGGCTACGTCACAATCGCGCCCTATACCGACGAGCAATGGGAGCGGTTGCTGAAAGGCGTCGGCCATCCCGAATGGTGGCAAATCGAAGACCGCCGCGAGCGCTTGCGCACATGCCTTAAGGGAATTGCGAAACTTTTTCCCGAGCAGGACAGCGCTCACTGGCTCAAAATCATCGAGCAGGCAGATTGTCCGGGCGGCCCAGTAAACAACTACGACACGCTCTTCAACGACCCGGAAGTGATCGCCAACGAAAGCGTCACCGTTTATGAGCATCCGGTCGCCGGTCCGGTTCGCTCGGTCAACCCCGGCATGCGCTTCAGCGAGACTCCTGCGCGTATGTGGCGGATTCCGCCGCGCCTCGGCGAGCATACCGAGGAAATTCTGCGCGAGGCGGGTATCGCGCGCGAGCAAATAGAAGAGATGCGCAAAGGGAAGGTTATCAATTAGTTGAAGCTGGCCGCTAGCTGAAGCGCGCCGCAGGCCGCCCAACGACAGGCGATTCGCTCTTCAGGCAAACATCTCAGGCTCTCGGGTGCTTAGCCACACCAACCCGCGGTAGGCGTAGTGCATCCCGGACAGGGCCGTCACGCCCGCCGTCAAGTAGAGCAGAAAATTCCATTGCCGCGGCCATGCCGCCCCCTCCCGCATCAAAGCCGCAATTATACAGGAGAGCTGGAGCACGGTAGCTGTCTTGCCGAGATATGTCGGACGCACGGGCACCCGTTCGTTGGTGAAAAAAGATAGCATGAAGTAGCCGAAGACGATTACTACGTCGCGGATCACCACCACGCCAATCAGCCAGGCCGGAAACGAATTCTCGAAAGTCAACGCTACAAACGCGCTTAGCAAGAGCAGTTTGTCAGCGAATGGGTCGAGAAACGCGCCGATCTCCGTCTTGCGATCGAACCACCGCGCCACAGTCCCATCGAGCGCGTCGGTGAGCGCTGCGACACAAAACAAGTACAGCGCGGCCTTATGGCGATGCTTGCTCAGCAAACCAAGGAAGATCGGAATCGAGAAAACCCGGCACAGCGTCAACACGTTGGGCGTGTTGAACAGGTGCCCCAGGCTCATCGTTCTCGCCCCGGACTCCGGAGCCGCCGGTTGTATTGAAGCTGGTGCCATCGCGCGATCGTCAGTCGAATCTCATGCCACCGTCAGTGCGACTTTGCGCAGCCGTCCCGCCACCGGCGCACTCACCCGCGCGCGCATCGCGACCACTCCATCACCGTACTCTTCGCTAAGTATCTCGCCGTCCCGCCGCGCCATCGCGACCAGATCGCCGCGCCATGCCGGAAGCGTAACTGCCACTTCCTCGCGCAACTCACCAAAGTTTCGCGCGATCACGCTGAGCAGATCTTCGAGACCCTCGCGCTTGAGCGCCGAGACCGTAACCGTATCGAAGCCGTGCGGCGATCGTGGCGGATTCGCCAGCAGGTCGGCCTTGTTTAACACTACGATTCGCGGCTTCGCCCCCGCCCCGATCTCCTCCAATACGCGATCGACCACCTCGATCCGCTCGCTGGCCAACGGCGAACTCGCATCGGCCACGTGCAGCAACAGGTCCGCCGTGCGCACTTCCTCCAGCGTCGCCTTAAACGCCTCCACCAGCATATGCGGCAGGCGATGGATGAATCCTACGGTATCCGCAAGCATCACGTGATGCCGCCCGGGGAGCCTGAGCCGCCGAATCGTCGGGTCCAACGTCGAGAACGGACGGTCCGCCGCCTCGACCCCCGCCTCGGTGAG
>DASPQS010000032.1:0-7351 GCA_035624865.1 Binataceae bacterium (SeqCode)
GCGCGATCGCGGTCCATTCCTCGCTGACGTCGCAGCAGAGCAGATGTCCCTCGGGCGGCAGGGCGCGCGCGACACAGATCGCGCTGTAACCGGTGAAGGTGCCGACCTCGATCGCGGATCGGGCGTCGATCGCGCGGGCGAGGATCGTCATGAGCGTGCCCTGTTCGGGCGAGATTTGCATCCTGCTGACCCGGCCGAGTTTGCTCGCCGTCTCGGCGGCGAGTTCGCTCAGAATCAGGTCGGCGTTGTGGCCATGTTTGACGAGGTAATCGTAAAGCGGTTCGTCGAGCGCGATGAATTTGCCATCCGCAGTCATGCGCATAAGGTAACGCGCGAAGCGCGTCTATGCGAGACTGCACAGCCGCTAGAGGCCGATCGATTCGAGTTCGCGCAGCGCGCGTTCGAGATGGGTCGCGCCCCAGTAGACGCGTCCGCAACGATCACACAGCGCGAATTTCTCGTGGGCGGCGTAGACGAAGGGCGGCACGCGCCGGACCACGACCTCGCGCGGCACTTCATGCAGCAAATCGTTGCACGCCGAGCATCGCGTGAAGGCATGGCGGCGCGCGTCGAAGGGAAAGCGCGCCATCACCTCGCGAATCTGGTCGCGGAAGAGGTGGCTTTCGATGTAGAGCACGTCGGGCGCGGTACGCAGGCGCTTGTCGCGGGTCAGCATGTGGCGTCCCTGCTCGCGCGCGAGCCGCAGCGTCTCGGCGGCGGAGAGCCGGTCTTCGCAGAGCACGTCGGCGCCCATCAGGCGAAGCCATTTCGCGAGCCGCACGAGCGTGCGGTCGGCGGCGAATTTGGGAACTTCAAGCGCTTCTTCCATCGCCACACATATAGTATAGCAGGCCTGCGGCTTGATACCGGGGGGCGGTGGCAACGCCACGAGGGGATCGGAAACGCCGTAATCGAAAGTGGCGCTTTAAGCGTCGATGGGGCGGTGATGAAAGAGCATCCAGTTACCTTCCGGTCCGGCGAACTCACACTCGAGGGTCTGCTGGCCAAGCCCGAAGGGCTCAAGCCGGTACGCGGCGGAGTCGTCTGCCATCCTCATCCGCTCTACGGCGGTTCGATGTACAACAACGTGGTTGACGCTGTACTCGAGGCGATGTGGAGCCTGGGATGGGCGACGCTGCGTTTCAACTTTCGCGGCGTGGGCCAGAGCGAGGGCGAGCATGGCGGCGGCTCCGGCGAAGCCGATGATGCGGTTGCGGCGATGGAATTTCTCACCGGTCAGGCGGGCGTGCAGTCGGACGGGGCGGTGCTGGCGGGATATTCGTTTGGTGCGATGGCGTCGATGATGGCCGCTCCGCGAATCACGAATCTTGGCGCGCTCCTGCTGGTGGCGCTGCCGATTCGGATGGCCGACCCCACGAGGCTCAAGAGCCTTGGCAAGCCGATCGTGCTGGCTGCCGGCGACGGCGATAACTATTGCCCGGCCGGAGAGCTTCAGGCGCTATGCAAGGACCTGGGAGCGCTATCGCAGATCAAAATCATCGAGGGTGCCGACCATTTCTTCGGCGGCTACGAAGAGGAGTTGGCGCAGGCGATCGGTGCGATGCTGAAGGCCGTGTGAGCGCGCAAGTCCTCGCGTAACTCAGGGCGCGGTCGACCTCTGTGCGCTCTTTTCGCCGGTGACCGTCGGCTTCCATGCGGCCTGCCAGATCGCATGGAACGGGTCGCCGGGCTCGCCGCTTGCCGCGTCGATAATCGCCTGAATCGTTGCGGGCGTATCGCCATGATGCGCCCGCTCGACGGCGGCAAAGTTTGGCAAATCGTGGAAATAGATCAGGTAGTTGATCAGGACGGCGTTGTTGAGGGTCTGCTGGTCGAGGTCGAAGCGCTCGAGTCCTGAAAGCGTTGGTTTAAGTTTGGCGTAGTCGGAGCCGATTTCTGCGAAAAGCTTCACGCGGCGCTTGAGGATTTCTTCGCGTGGCAGGCCGCTCCCGTAAAGCGCCAGCAACCGCGCCTGCTCCTGCAAGAGGAAGGCGGCGAATTTCATGTCGCTCTCGTAAACCCCGCGTGCGGCGGCCGCGCTGGCGGAGTTGGGCCCGTCGGTCTCGCTGAAGAAGTCGATGGCGCCGCGGCTGCCGACCCAGGTCGCCGCCGACTCGTCGAACATCACGTCGCTTGCGAGAAAAAACGTGCGATGGAAAAGTTCGTGGATAATCACGCCGGCCAGTTCGACGCGGTCGAGCGCGAGCAGGTTCGATAACAGCGGGTCGTTGAAGAAACCCAGGCTGGAGAACGCGATGGCCGGGCGCACGTAAGTGTCGAAGCCCCTGGCCTCCATTGTGGCCGCCTCGGCGCGCGCGGAAGCCTCGTGGAAGTAGCCACGATAGGGGACGTTGCCGACGATCGGGAACCACCATGTGTAGGGCGTCAGCGAGTCACGCGGCGCCGCCATCACGATCCATACGATCGCGCCCTGGTCGACCTGGGTGACGGTCTTGTAGGCGCCGCCGACGTTGAGGCCGAGGCGGTCGGCGGCGAAGTTGCGCACCGCCAACACGGTTTCGAGTTTGGCGCGTTCGTCCGCGGGCAAATCCTGCCGGGTCAATTCGCCGCTGATGGGCTTCCTATTCCAGAGCAGGCGGCTCTCCTCCCAGGCCGCGCGCGCGACGTAGCGCACGTCGCATCCCGCGAGCATGATCATGGTGGCGCCAAGAATCAGTGCAAGTGCCGCGCGAAGGCCGCGCGACGTCGATGCGTGATTCATCGGGAAGAAGACAGGCGGCGGCCGCCGTTGGCGGCAGATTCGGTCGCCGCGGCGTACTGAAGCTCGAAGAGCCGGCGGTAAATTCCCGGGCGCTTGAGCAACTCTTCGTGGGTCCCGCTCTGGCGCAGCACACCGTTGCTGAGGACCAGAATCCGGTCGGCGCGCTCGATGGTGGAGAGGCGATGCGCAATGATGAGGGCGGTGCGGTCGGTGAGGAGTTCGTTGAGCGCGCGCTGGATCAGCCGTTCGGTCTCGCTGTCGACGCTCGAAGTCGCTTCGTCCATCACGAGGATCCGCGGGTCGTAGGCGAGGGCGCGGGCGAAGGAGAGCAACTGACGCTGGCCGGCGGAGAGGTTGGCGCCGCGCTCGTGGATTTCCTCGTGCAGTCCCGTCGGCATCCGATCGACGAAGCCCAGGGCTTGTGCGCGAGCCAGCGCCTGGCGCACGGCGTCCTCGCCGAGGTCGTTGCGCCCGAGGCGGACGTTATCCAGGATATCCTCGGCGAAGAGGAAGACATCCTGCTGGACCAGACCGATGGCGCGGCGCAATCCACGCAGGTCCCATTCGCGCACGTCAATGCCGTCGACGAGGATGCGGCCCGAAGTGACGTCGTAAAAGCGATTGAGCAGCTTGATGATCGTGGTCTTGCCTGAGCCGGTCGCGCCGACAATCGCAACCTTCTCGCCGGGCTCGACGCAAAAACTCAGGTCGCGCAGGACCGGCTCTCCGCGGCGGTACTCGAAGGTGACATGTTCGAAGGCGATCGCGCCGGCCCCGCCCTCGGTCCGCCGCGGCTGAGGCGGGCTTGCGATCGATTCCGGCGTCTCCATCAAGGCCTCGATCCGCTCGGCGGAGGCCAGCGCCGATTGCATCGTGGTGTATTTGGACGAGACGTCGCGCAAGGGGTTGAAGAAGCGCTGGGCATAGTCGAAGAAAGCGACCAGGGTGCCGAGCGTCAGCATCCGATGGATGACTTCGCCGCCGCCCGCCCACAGGATGAGCGCAACGGTGACGGCGCTTAGCGTCTCGACGCTCGAATAAAGAATGCCGTCGTAGATATTCGAGACCGCCTGGACCTGGCGGCTTTTCAGGTTGAGATCGTCGAACTCACGCCGGCTCTCGCGTTCGCGCGTAAATAGCTGGATGACGGCCATCCCGCTCAACGCCTCGGAGAGGTAGGCATTGAGGGCGGCCAGCCGTTCGCGAATCTCGCGATAGACCGCGCGCATCCGCACGCGGAAAAAATTGATGATGAACATCAGCGGCGGCACGGCGCACAACGACCATGCGGCCAGGCGCGCGTTGGCTACGAACATGATCACGATAATCCCGCCCAGCGTGAGCACGTCGATGAAGAGCGTCAGCGAACCCGCGCTGAACATCTCGTTGATGGCGTCGATGTCGGTGGTCATCCGGCTGACCAACCTTCCGGCCGGCGTGCGATCGAAGAACGCCATCGGCAGCCGTTCGACGTGGCTGAAAAGGGCCATGCGCAGGTCGGACAGGCTGTACTGAGCCACCATCATGGTCAAATAGAACTGGCCATAGAAGCTGATGACTTCGCCGAGCAGCAATACCAGGTAGACGGCCCCCATCAGCAGAAGGCCATGTCCGGGCCAGAGCGCCAGGACCGATTTGAGCCACGCCGGTGGCGTGCTGCGGTGCGCGGCGAGAAAGGAATCGATCGCGAGCTTGAAGATGTAGGGCTGGGCCAGCGCGAACAGGGTATTGAGCGGCATCAGCACCACCGACATCCAGAACAGATGCCGGTAGGGGCGGACGAAGCTCCACACCCACTTGAGGAGCTTGACGTCGTAGACGCGTCCGAGCTGTTCTTCGGCGGCGACTTGCATTGTTTAGTAGCGGGCGAGTTCCTCCTCGAGCAGTTGGCGGCGGAACAGTTCGGCGTATACGCCTCGGCGCGCCATCAACTCTTCATGGGTGCCGCGCTCGGTAACCGCGCCATCTTCGAGCACGACGATTTCGTCGGCGTCGCGAACGGTCGAGGCGCGATGCGCGACGACAATCTGGGTGCGGCCCTTGACGTTTTCGCGCAGGCTGGTCAGCACCGCCTTCTCGGTCTCGGTATCGACGCTGGAGAGCGCGTCGTCGAGCGCGACCACCACCGGATCGTAAGTGAGCAGCCGCGCGATCGTGACGCGCTGCTTTTGTCCGCCGGAGAGCGACATCCCGCGCTCGCCGACGATGGAGTCGAGTCCGTGGGGCATCACTGCGATATCGCCCTCGAGCCCCGCGATGCGGGCGGCGTTGCGGATTTCCTCGAGCGGCGCGTCGGTGCGGCCGAAAGCGATATTGCGGGCCAGGGTATCCGAAAACAGGATCGGTTCCTGCGGCACCAGGCCGATGGTCTTGCGCAGCGATCCGAGCGGGACCTCGCGAATATCGCGGCCGTCCAGCCGCACCTGGCCGGTGGTGGGTTCGATCAGCCGCGCGAGCAACTTGACCATCGTGGATTTGCCCGAGCCGGTGCGGCCGACGATCGCAAGCTTGCCCCCCGCCGGCACCTTGACACTCACGTCGCGCAGCGCCAGCGTGCGCGCCTTGCCGTCCGGCTCGCTCGCGTCGCGCCCGAAGTAACTGAAGGAAACGTGATCCCACTCGATTGCGCCGGCAACTTCGAGCCGGGTGCCGTCATCGCCGACGGTGGCCACCGGCACGGCGCTGAAAATCTCCTCGAGCCGCTTCATCGAGGCCTTGGCCCGCTGATAAATCGAGAGAATCCAGCCGATGGAAACGGTTGGCCAGGCGAGCAGAGCGAGATAGGCCATGAAGGCCAGCAGATCGCCGATCGAAAGCTGGTGGGCCTCGATCAGCACGCCCCCGTATGTGAGAAGGATCAGGTTGGAGACCGCGACCGTCCCGCGAATCAGCGGCATCAGCATCCCGCGCACCCGCGCGAGCGCGAGCCCGAGTTCGTTGTAGTCGTCGTTGAGCGCCCGAAAGCGTCCCGCCTCGCGCTGCTCGAGCGTATAGGCTTTGACCACGTGGATTCCGGAGAGGCTCTCCTGGACCTTCGCCCCGATCGTGCCCAGCCCCTCCTGCACCTTGAGGTTGCGCTCCATCAGGGTGCGCGTGAGGAAGCGGATCGCCACGAACAGGATCGCGTAGGGCGCGAGCGTCGCCAGGCTCAACTTGGCGTTGAGCGAGAACATGAAGCCGAGCGCGAGCAGGTATTTGACCGGCGTCTCGGTAAAGCTCAGCACGCCCATCCCGACCATCATCCGCACGGCAGTGAGGTCGTTGATCATGCGCGACATCAGGTCGCCGGTCTTGAGCCGCTCGTAAAAATCGGGGCCAAGCTTCGCCAGATGGGCGAACAGATCGTTGCGCAGGTCGTATTCGATATCGCGCCCGGTGTTGAAGGTGACGGATCGCGAGAAGCATCGCGCGACCCCCATCCCGATCGCCAGCAGGCACATCACCTCGGTCAGATGGATCAGGCGCCGCGGCTGCGGCGGCTGGAGGGAGTTCAGTGCGTCGCGATAGAGCAGGGGCGGCACCATCTGGAGGACTGCAAACGCGATCGTGCAGAAGATGCTGACGGCGTACCACTTGCGGTAGCGGCGGATGTAGACGAACAGGCGTTTCATGTAGCCACGCCTACGTTATCAGTTATCGCCGATAAGAAAAGTGGTGTGGATTCTAGCGCGGATGCAGCGTTTTGAGCCGGCGCTCGTAGACTTTGGCGTACTTGAGAAACACGTAGAAGGCCGCGGTCATCGCGGCATAAAGTCCGCGCCCGCCGTCACGGAACCCGCCGCGCACGATATAGAAGTTGATGAAGCGCCACAGCGGATGGGTGAACATCCGGATTGCTGACAATGCGGACGGTTCGATTTCCGCCGCCGCGCGCGTGCTGAAGCGGTTGATCGTGGCCACATGGTCGGCGATATCGCGGTAGCTGAAGTGCAGGATCGGCGAGTTGAGCCGGTCGATGCGCCCATCGACGATTACCTTGTCGTGCGGGTCGACGCCGCCGATATGTCCCCTTTCCCGCCGGAACAGCCGCACCGGTCGGTCCCGGTAGATGGGCCGCGTGTAGTAATGGCCGAGATGGTACAGCACGCGCTGGATGCGATAGCCGTCGGCGGTGTCCGGCGCGCTGATTGCCTCTTCGATCTCGCGCCCGAGCGCATAGGTCGCCTGCTCGTCGGCGTCCAGCAGCAGCACCCATTGCGACGTCGCATGGTCGAGCGCGATCTGCTTCTGGCGTACGTAATCGGTGAATTCCTGCAAAAAGACGTGCGCCCCGAGCTCCCTGGCGATCTCAACTGTGCGGTCGGTCGAAAGCGAATCGACCACGATCATCTCATTGCAGAAGGAAGCGGCGCTCTTGAGACATTGGCCGATCAGCCGCTCCTCGTCGCGCGTGATTACGATCAGGGAGACTGTTGGCCGCGCCGTCATCGCTGCTGCGCCGCGCCCGTACCCGCAGGCGCGGCGGCGAGTTCCTTCAGGAAGTGAGCGGACGCGTCGCGGGCCGCATTGTAGGCGGCCGGTTCGATCCTTCCGCGCAAGAGCTCGACCCGCAGGAACAGGAAGTAGGTCTGAATCACGTCGGCGCGGCAATAGCGATGGATTTCGTCGAGCCGCCCGGCCTCGTAATAT
>DASPQS010000033.1:0-17773 GCA_035624865.1 Binataceae bacterium (SeqCode)
TTACAGCCACCATCTCATGATCCAGCTTTTGTGTTCAGGGTGAAATTTTTCACCCGGCTTCTACTCCTCGTCCTCGCGCAGCTTCGCCAGCACCGACAGATCTTCCAGCGTAGTCGTATCGCCCAGCGTCTGGTCGCCCGACGCGATTTGCCGCAGCAACCGCCGCATGATCTTCCCGCTGCGCGTCTTCGGCAGCGAATCGGTGAAGCGCAGGTCGTCGGGTCGCGCCAGCGCCCCAATCTCCTTGACCACGTGCTGGCGCAGTTCGTCGCGCAGCTTGTCGTTGCCCTTGCGTCCACCCTCGAGCGTGACGAAGGCGACCACCGCCTGCCCCTTCATATCGTCGGGCCGACCGACCACGGCGGCCTCCGCGACCGTCGGATGCGACACGAGCGCGCTCTCGATTTCCATCGTGCCCAGGCGATGGCCCGAGACGTTGATCACGTCATCGACGCGGCCCATCACCCAGAAGTAGCCGTCCTCGTCGCGCCGCGCACCGTCACCCGTAAAATAGACACCGTCGATCTGGCTGAAGTACTGCTGGCGGTAGCGCTCAGGGTCGCGAAATATCGTCCGCAGCATCCCGGGCCACGGCCGCTTGATCACGAGGAAGCCGCCCTGGTTCGCACCCACCGGCTTGCCCTCACGCGTCACCACTTCGGCGGCTACTCCAGGCAGCGGACGAGTGGCCGAACCCGGCTTGGTCGCGATCGCGCCGGGCACCGGGGCGATCATGATGCCGCCGGTTTCGGTCTGCCACCAAGTGTCGACGATCGGGCAGCGTCCGCCGCCGATAACGTTGTGGTACCAAATCCATGCCTCGGGGTTGATCGGCTCTCCGACGGTGCCGAGCAGGCGCAGGCTCGACAGGTCATGCTTTTTCACCCACGAGTCGCCCCATTTTATGAAGGTGCGGATCGCGGTCGGCGCGGTGTACAGGATGTTGACGCGATATTTCTCGATGATCGCCCAGAAGCGGTCCTCCTGGGGAAAATGCGGCGCCCCTTCGTACATCAGGACCGTCGCACCCGCGGCGAGCGGCCCGTAAACCGAATAGCTGTGACCGGTGACCCAGCCGATATCGGCGGTGCACCAGAAGATGTCCTCTTCCTTGAGGTCGAACACCCACTTCATCGTCATCAGGGTGTGGGTCAGGTAACCGCCGGTGGTATGGACCACGCCCTTGGGCTTGCCGGTGGTGCCGGAGGTGTAGAGCGTGAAAAGTGTATGCTCCGAATCGACCGCTACCGGTTCGCAGTTCGGACTTTGCGCCGGCACCAGCTCGTCCCACCATACGTCGCGCCCATGGCGCATCTCGATTCGTTCGCCGACCCGCTTGAGCACAAGGCATTTGCGGATCGTGGGGCAGCGCTTGAGCGCTTCGTCAACGTTCTGCTTGAGTTCGACCTTCTGCCCGCGGCGCCATCCGGCGTCGGCCGTGATCACCAGCTTGGCTTCCGCGTCGTTGATGCGGTCGACCAGCGCCTCGGCTGAGAATCCGCCAAAGATCACCGAGTGGATCGCACCGATGCGCGCGCACGCCAGCATCGCGATAGCCGCCTCAGGCACCATCGGCATATAGATGGCGACGCGGTCGCCCTTGCCAATCCCGAGGCTCTTGAGGGCATTGGCGCAGCGTGCGACTTCCATCGCGAGCATCTGGTAGGTGAACACGCGTGAATCGCCGGGCTCGCCCTCCCAGATGAGCGCGACCTTGTTGCGCCGAGCTCCCAGGAGATGGCGGTCCAGGCAGTTGTAGGAAGCGTTGAGCTCGCCGCCAAGAAACCACTTGGCAAACGGGAACTGCCAGTCCACGACTTTGCCGAACGGTTTGGACCAGGCCAGTTCGCGGCCGCACTCGCCCCAGAATCCTTCGGGGTCCTGATCGGCACGGCGAGACAGCGCTTCGTATTCGGCCATGCCCTTGACCCACGCCTTTTGCGCAAAGTCGGCACTGGGAGCGAATTTTCGGGCTTCGCGAAGAACCGACTCGATATCAACCGTGCTTTCCTTCGTAGCCATCGCGCTCATATCCTCCCGCGCGCTTCGCGCGTCTTGACGCTCAGGTAAAGCGTCGCGGCGTCGCCAATCTCGCGCCGGTTTGAATGGATTTGGCGGAGCCGCTCGATCAATTCATGTTCGATAGCGGGCGCAAGCTCGGCCGCCAGCTCGACTGTGCGCGCCGCCCAGCGCAGCGCCACCCGCCCCTCGGGTCCGCCAAAATCATCGAAAAACCAGGCGCAGCTCGTAAGCGTCGCATGCGCGGCCCGCTCCATCTCGAACAGGCGCAAGAGCCGCTCGCGCGCCGGTTCGTCACGCACCTTGTGCCTGCCAAAGAAGTCGTCGTACAGCATATGGTTCGGATCAATAAACAGTCGGGCCGACTCCCGCAATGCGCTCCAAGGATCAGCCATCAGCGGCTGGGCGAAGCGCTCGAAAATCGCGTCGGCATGGTTTTTCACGAACTCCATCGCGGCGCGCAGCGGCGCCCGCCATTCCTGGTTCGTTTGCTGATCCAGCCGGCACCCGCAGTTGGAACGCCAGCGTTCGATCCCGTGCGCGCAGCTCCAGGACGTTGCTCCGTTGATCTCAAAGCCGCCCGAGGCCGGATGCGCGGCCAAATAGTCGGCGCAGTTCGTGACCACAACGTCCTCGCGCTCGGCAAGGATCGCGAGCGCCCGCGCCAGTTCAGCCGCGCCCGCGCGCTTATGATGTCCAAAGGTCTCGCCGTCGGTGGCGGTCAGGATCGCGGCGCCAGGCGGCAATGCGAGCGCAGTATGGGCGAACGCCTCCGCCAGCGCGGCGCCGTCATTGAGGGCATCGCCGAAACTGACATACCCGGACAGTTCGCGATCGAAACGAAAAATCGCGAGACTCATCTCGCCTCGCCGCCACAGGAACGGCCCCGCCTCGCGACCCGAACTGCTGAAACGGCCCTGATCGGAGGCCAGGATCACGAACTTGATTCCGGCCCGCGCCACCGTCGCCAGCGTATCGTCGTCCGCTGCGCATTCGGGCAGCCACAGACCTTCGGGACGGCGCCGGAAGCGGAAGGCAAAATCCTGAATTCCCCATTCCACCTGAAGCTCGCGGCTACGCTCGTCGAGCAGCGGCAGGATCGAATGGTTGTACGATTGCGCCATCGCGTTGCCGTGACCGTGGCGCTCCTTGACGCTCAACTCGTCGCCCCGGCGGATCGCGCGGTAGGCCACCTTGCCGTGCGGCTCGAGCCAGCTAATCAGGGTGGGGCCGAAATCGAAATTGATGTGCGAGTAGTTGTTATGGATGTGAACGACATGGCCGTTCATGATCTGGGCGTGCGCGTTGGCGCTGTAACATTCGCTCAGGATGCGTTCGTTCCAGTTGGCGAACGGTGCGGCTCCCGGTTCATCCGCGATAAGCCCGGTCCACGGACTCTGCCGCGGAGGCTGATAGAAATGGCCGTGTACAATGATGTATCGGGGTTCGTCCATCGCAAGCTCAGAATAGTCCGCCGCCCTGCCGAGAAACAGCCCATCGCCGCGGACGGTGGTGCGAATCCGCGCGCGGTGCAGGCGGGCAGCGCCGGGCCGCTAGCGCAAGCTGACGGCAGGGGCCGTAAGTTCCCTTAATTTCGGTCTGTGTCAGCCGGCAACGACGGCGAAGTTTCCCTTGACCGTGCTCTCGCCCTTCTGGTTCAGCACCTCGAGTTCACCCTCGACTACCCGCTCGCCGCTGCGTTCGACTTTGTTAGTCACCTTGCCGCGGCAGGTCAGCGTATCTCCCGGCCAGACCTGGCGCGCGAACCGTACTTTGAAGCGGCGCACGTTGCCCGCGCCGGCATAATCGGTCAGGCAACGCGAAAGGCATCCGGCCGTCCACATCCCCTGCGCAAATACGGTCGGGATTCCGGCACCCTCGACGAAAGTCTGGTCGTAGTGGAGCGGAACGAAGTCGCCCGACGCGCCGGCGTAGCGCACGAAGTCGGGGCGTGAAACCGCTTCTATCGTAATCGTCGGAATGTCGTCGCCAACCTTAACGCTGTCGTATTTGATTTTGGTCGCCATAGTCGCCTCACCATTCCCGGCTCGCGGGATCGAAAAATCTAAAGTTTTGCTTCGTATTTTGCTCGTGTCGTTTGGTCATTCAACTAACGATCATCTTAATCAGCCGCCGACGGCCTGGCCGGTCTCGATCAGGGTCGAGCGGGCGACCGCCACTTTCTCGCCTTTCTGGTTCTTGTACTCGATTTCGGTGACCATGAAGGTCATCTTGCCGCCGCGGCCGCCTTCGCGCTCGAAGACGTCGGCGATGCGGGCGGTGCCGGTGAGGACGTCGCCGACCAGAATCGGCTTGTAGAATTCGAACTCCTGCTCGCCGTGGAGGATCCGGCGGAGGTCGAAATGGGCGGTCGGGACGGAGTCGGCGTCCTGCCAAAAGGCGGCAACTTGAAGGAAGGTGGGCGGCACCGGGATTCCGTTGCACTCTTTCTTCGCCAGTTCGGGGTCGAAGTAGACCGGATTGGGGTCCCGGATAGCGCGGGCGAACTCGCGCACCTTGCTCCACTCGATCGGCATCGTGAACGGTTTGCCGGTTTTTCCAACCAGGCTTTTGTCGATTGCCATTGGTATCCCTCGTTTTCGGGACCGCGGTCCCGTCTTAAGCTCGCTCGGCGCGGCGACTCTATTTCCAACGCAGCTCGCAGACTCGCTTGCTCGCTGCGCGCGGCGGCCGCGCTCCGCTAGCCGGCTCCGCGTCTTTATTCTTGACGCAGCTCGCAGACTCGCCTGCTCGCTCCGCACCGCGGCGGTGCTCCGCTAGCGTTAGCGTATGTAATATCCCGATACGCGCCATTGTCCATCTTTGTCCATCATCGGGGTGACCGTCTCGACGGCGGATTTCTTGTGGGCAAAGGAGGTATCGTATTGGAGGACGACGTATTTGCCATCGGGAGCGCCGGGCAGAGTAGTGGCGAAGGTAGCAGTCTTGAATTTCCTCGAAACGAGCGTGCCCAACGAGTCGCGCACTCCGCCGACCTGCTCTTCCCACTGATCCATGGAGACGCGGTCCCTGAACAGGGAAGCGGCTCGAATCCAGCTCTCCCGGTAGTCGCCCTTGTCGATCAAGCTCAACCACTCATTTGCCTCGTTCCTGGCCTTCTCGATATCACCCGACGGAGCTTGCGCGAAGGCGGCACTCGCGGACATCGAGAGCGTCAGGACCAAAAGCGCCAGCACGAGGCGGGATATTACCCGCCTGCGGAACCGGGCGCTCAAAGATTTATTCCCTGCGCGACCAGTTCACGATTGTAAGTCGCGTCGCCGAAGGTGAATTCGGAGGATTTGGCGCGCTTGAAGTACAGGTGCATGTCGTGATCCCAAGTGAAGCCGATGCCGCCGTGAACCTGGATTCCGTCGGCGGAGACTCGCCGGTAGGCGTCGGAGCTTGCGGCCTTGGCCAGAGCCGCCGCCAGCGGCGCCTCGGCCACCTCGTTACTCACGGCCCAGGCGGCATAGTAGACAGCGGACTTAGCGCCTTCGACGTCGATCATCATGTTGGCGCACTTATGCTGCACGGCCTGGAAACTTCCGATGGGACGGCCGAACTGGACGCGCATCTTGGCGTATTCGACCGTTGTATCGAGAACCTTCTGGGCGCCGCCCATCATCTCGGCGGCCAACATCACCTTGCCGCGATCGACCATCTCAGACAGTGTTTTCCATCCGGCGCCGACCTTGTCGACGACGTCCGACGCCGTGGCCCTGACGCCCGCGAACTTCACTTCGCTGAGTTTGCGCGTCTGATCCATCGTCTTGAGCGGAGTCACGCTTATCCCCGGCCGGTTGGCCTCGAGAGCGAAAAGCGTGATTCCGTCGGCGCCGCTCCCGCCGGTGCGCGCGGCGATGAGGAGGCATCCGGCGATATGGCCGTCGTTGACGAAGAGTTTGACGCCGTCGAGGGTGAACTCACCGCCTCTTTCCCTGGCCTGCAAGGCGATTCCGTCAGCGCCCCATAACGCCGAGGGTTCGAGCAAGGCGGGAGTCGCGATCAGATCGCCCGCCGCGATTTTGGGCAACAACGCCTGCTTCTGGGCTTCGCTGGCGGAGCGCTTGAGCGCCTCGGCGACCATCGCGGTCCAGATGAACGGCGAAGGGAGCACCACGCGCCCCATCTCTTCGAGCACCAGCACGAGGTCGACGTAGCTGAGACCGGCGCCGCCGTAGGCTTCGGGGATTACGAGTCCGGTCCATCCGAGCCCGGCCATTTTCTTCCACAGGTCGGGATCGTAGCCGCGGTCGTCGTCCATGAGGCGGCGGACGAGGCTCGAGGGGCATTCCTTTTCGAGCAGGCCACGTGCGCTCTGGCGGAGCATCTCCTGCTCGTCACTGAATCCGAAGTCCATTTTGTTTTCCCTGCCGATTTTTCGGCTCGGACCGGCCGGATCATCCTGACATTGCGATTGCGGTCCGCGCGATTTCGGATACCATGCGGCGTCGGCGGCGACAAGCGGACGATGCGGTCAAACCGTCGCGCTACAGACCAAGACTGACGATGTCGGCGGCGCGGATGGTGCCGCCGTCGACGATCAGGGTCGCGCCCGAGATCCAGCTCGCTGCCTGCGAGGCAAGGAAGATGCAGGGATAGGCGACGTCTTCGACGGTGCCGAAACGGCCGAGCGCACGCGACCGCAGCATCATGTTCTTGACCTCTTCGTTGGGCCAGATGCGTTCGGCCGCGCCCTCGGTCGTGACGGGGCCGGGTGCGATACAGTTGACGCGAATTCCGTAGCGGCCCCATTCGGCGGCGTGCGACTCGGTGAGCTTGATCACGCCGGCTTTCGAGGCCGCATAGGGGAGCATCGTGGCCGACCCGTGCACGCCCGAGGTCGAGGATAGGTTGATGATGGCGCCGGGACCCTTTTGCGCCATGAACTGGCGGGCCGCCGACTTCGAGCAGAAGAAGGTGCCGTCGAGGTTGATCGCAACCACCGCACGCCATCCGTTGGGCGAGAGATTCATGCTGGGAGTGGTAATACTGCCGCCGTGGTTGTTGATCATGACGTCGAGGCGGCCGAAATGCCTGACCGCCTCGGCGATCATCTCGTCGCATTTGGCGGCGTCGCGGACGTCGACCACGAACATCTCGCATTTGCCGCCGAGCTTGCGGATTTCGTCGCGGACGGGTTCGAGATGGTCGGCGTTGCGGCTGGCGATGAGGACGGGAGCGCCGCGCACCGCGAATTCGCGGGCGATCGAGATGCCGATTCCGGTGCCGCCGCCGGTAACGATAGTGACTTTGCCTTCAACGCTGAATACGTCTTTCAAGATGGCCTCCTCGCTGTGGGCGGCGGGCCGCGGCCATGAAATCCCGGCCGCGTGGCGCGCCGTTGGTCTTTGATGTATCGCAGGCGGGGTCGGAGTCCAACCGGTTCGAAGCTTGGACAACTGGCCGTGGCCCAGAGAGCTTTTGAGGGGAATTATTCCGGGGACGCGGAGAGGGTGGTCACATCGCGCGCGAGACGCTGGCAGGGCGGCCGCGGCGATGGCTCGAATGGCGCGAGTGCGGGGTGATCCTGAGATGCAGGCCGGGGGTATCCGGATGTTCGGCGCGCTGGCGGCGCACGGAATGTTTCCAGTCGATAATGCGCCGGCGCAAAAGCACGGAGTTGATGCCGAGCGCTTCGCATACGGTGCCGAAGCTGAGCGCGTTGCAGGTGCTGTGGTCGGCCATGATCCATTGCTCGGCCTCCACGTAAAGGCGGCGGGCATTGGAGTGACACGATAGAGCCCCCTTCTGGTAGACGTTGATGGCGTCGGCAAGCAGGGCGAGCATCAGGCGCTGTTCACCGGTCAGGTGATGGCCGCCCGAAACGTCGAAATACTGGCACGGCAGGATTAGGTCCGTGCCTACGATCTCGTCAATGGGAATGATTGAAACAGTACACAGCCTCGAACTCATCCGTGAGTCACCCTCCGACCTCTTGCCTGTGTCAAACAAAGGTAGAGGCGATTTGGTTCCCGGATGATTCGGATGCGGATTTGCGGCTAAACGTCGCCGAGGCGCGCGGCGACGTTAAAGATTAAGATTTCGCTCTTAAGCCGACGCTGACCGAAGTGGGCGCGGGGTTCAGGTCGCGCCGCCCAGGCGTACGATTGCTTCGCGGGCCTGGCGCGCCGCGTCGGCGTCGCCGGTGGCGGCGGAGGCGAGCTTGTAATGGGCGAGCGCCTGAGTGCGGTCGCCGATGGCCTCGAAGGTTCGGGCGACGTTGAGCTGCGCCTGCGCATTGGTGGGACAGGCGGTGGCGGCGTCCTGGTAGTAGCCGAGCGCACGGGTGAAATCGCTGGCGGCAAAGCGTTCACCGCCCTTGCGCGTCGCCACCTCCATCACAGCCTTGTCGCATGCGCCGGCAGCGGAAGCCGTGGCGCCGTAGGGCTGAGACTGCTGGGCCTGCAATGCGGCCACCTGCTGCTTCAATTGGTCCAGTTCGACTTGTTGCTGCTCGAGTTGCCGCTGATTGGCTGCGATCGCCCCCTGGAGGCATCCGGAGAGCGCGCTCGCGAAAATCAAGGAAGCGATAACGAGAGGTGATCGGTTAAGCCGCTGTCTCATACGATTCAATTAGGCGGTCAGGAACGGCTAGGATCAAGCCCGCTTGCGCGCTCGATTTTAAAAGCCAACAGGCGCTACTATCCTGCGTTCGATCCTGCACTTAAGGAGGATTCGTGAAGGCTATACTCGTAATGATTGTCGCAATTGTAGTCCTGCTACCGGGGTTAGGCCGGGGCGCGCCGCCGAGCGAGGGACCGTCGGCGGAGGAAGCTCTCAAGCAATTGCTCGAGGGCAACGCGCGCTACGTGCAGGATCATGCGGAGCATCCGGATCAGCGGCCGTCGGCTGCGCCGCAGCATCCGCTGGCAGTTATCGTCTCGTGCTCGGATTCGCGAGTGCCGCCCGAAATAATTTTCGATCGGGGCGTCGGCAGTCTCTTCATCGTGCGCGCGGCCGGAAATACCTGCGACCGGCTGGCGGTGGAAAGTATCGAATACGCGGTTGATCATCTGGGCACCCGGCTGATCGTTGTGATGGGGCACGACCAGTGCGGCGCGGTGACCGCGGCGGTGAAGTCGTATCCGAAGGCGGGGGTGGGTCCGATGCTCGAGAATATCTATCCGGCGGTGCGCGAAACGCGCCATCATCCGGGCGACCCGGTCTCCAACGCGATCAGTGAAAACGCGATCCTGGTTGCGCGGCGGCTGTCGTCGGACGCGGAGCTCGCGGAGAGAATCAAACGTGGGGAGCTTAAAATCGTTCCGGCGCGCTACGCGCTGGATACAGGCAAAGTGCAAATTCTGTCAGCGCAATGAGGTTTGCGAATCATGGCTAACACCCAGAAGAAGCCGGTCGCGGTGGTAATCGGCGTGGGACCGGGAACCGGCGCGGCGCTGGCCCGGCGCTTCGCCAGGGAATATGCGGTCGCGATCAATGCGCGCAGCGCCGACTACCTGCGGGAATTGGCGGACGAGATACGGGCTGGCGGCGGAGATGCGATCGCGATTCCCGCCGATGTCGGCAACCCTGCGCAAATCGCTTCGGCCTTCGCGCGAGTTCGTAGCGAACTGGGTGATCCGGAGATACTGCTTTACAACGCCGGCAGCGGCACCTGGGGCAATATCATCGACATCACGGTCGAGCAGTACGAGGCGACCTGGCGGGTCAACGCGCTCGGGGCGTTCCTGTGCGCCAAGGAGGTGGCGCCCGCGATGATCGAGCGGGGACGCGGCGTGATGCTCTTCACGGGGGCGACGGCGGGGGTCAAGGCCGGGGCGCGTTCTGCTGCGTTCGGGCCTGCGAAGTTCGCGATGCGCGGGCTGGCGCAATCGCTGGCGCGCGATTTGGGTCCGCGCGGGATTCACGTCGCATGGATCAACGTCGACGGCGCGATCGATATCCCGCGCGTGCGCGCACGCTACCCGCAGATCAAGGAAGAGGACATGCTGAAGCCCGAGGCAATCGCCGAGACCTACTGGCATCTGGCGCATCAGGACCGCAGCGCATGGTCGATGGAACTCGAGCTGCGGCCGTTCAAGGAGAAGTTCTAGGCGGGCTACGGAGTCCGGGTCGGGCTCAGTCCTGCACGGGTTTGACGACTACACCCTGCAAGATGGTCATCGAGCGACCGTCGACGGTCTTTACGATCAGCGTGCAGACGTAGTTCCCGGGCATGCTGTAGGTGTGGAAGATGTACATTTCAGGCGGCAGCGAGGACACCGTGCCGTCGCCGAAGTTCCACTGGTAGGTCAGAAAGCCGATATTCTCGGGATCACTGGCGAGGACGAAAAAGCCGACCCGCAGCGGCGCGTTGCCATAGGGCGGAGAGACCATCATCGTGCCCGAGATCGGTTGACGCAGCGGAACCCGCGGCATCGGCGCGAGACGCCCCGACTCAGAAGACGCTTCGGACGGCGGCGTCATCGGCGCCAGTCCGTTCATTTCGCTGCCGGCGTCCGCGTCCTGGGCGCGGGCGCATCGAGCACCAGTCATCAAGGACGCTGACGCAAACAGCAGCACGGCCAGCGCGACGGATAGACGGCGCCCGGTTCGGGCCAAATCAAACCGCGCGGCGCGAATCTCGTTTATCCGCCGGATTCGCGCACCCATCCAGATAATCATATGGAAAGTCTATAACTCCCGGCCGAAACCCGCCAACATGCTGCCGTCGGTCTCATTGCATGATGATGCCGCCGTCGGGATGCAGGATTGATCCGCTGAAATAGGCTCCCTCCTCACTGGCGAGGAACAGCGCGGTATTCGCGACGTCGACCGGCTTGCCGATTCGCTTGAGCGGGATACCGCCGATCATACGCTCGAAACGACGGCTCGACTGGATATCCCTGGTCATCGGCGTGTCGATTACGCCCGGGCCGATCGCGTTCGCAGTGATATTGTAGCGGCCGAGTTCGAGCGCCATGCACTTCATGAGCATCCAGACGCCGGCCTTGCTCACGCAATACTCGCCCGAACCCTTGAGCGGCACCTTCGCCGCGCCGGAGGAGATCGCGATTATCCTGCCGCCGCGGTTCTGCTTGATCATCTCGCGCGCGACGGCCTGACAGGTCAGGAAGACACCGTCGAGGTTGATTCCGAGCACCTTGCGCCATTCTTCGAAGGAAAGCTCGTTGAGGAACTTGGGCTCGACCTTGCTCTCGCCATAGTTGGCCGCGGAAACGCCGGCGGCGGCCAGCACGATGTCGATGCCGCCGAGCTCCCTGGCCGCACGATCGACCATGGCCTGGACCTGCTTGGGATCGCTCACGTCGACCGCGACCGCGACAGCCTTGCGGCCGAGCTTGCGCACCTCGGCGGCAGTCTCCTCGGCGGCCTTGGCCTGACGGTCCGCAACGCACACGTTGGCGCCCTCTTCTGCAAAGCGGATCGCCGAAGCGCGGCCGATTCCGCTCGCTCCACCGGTGACCAGAAAATTCTTGCCATCCAACCTAAGACTCATGGGTGTGACTCCTCGCGGTTCCTGTTGTTAGCATGCGCGGCACCTCGCCGCCAGCGCGGGCGCATCTGGCGCGCGGCAACATTGTGTATTATCTACGCGGGGTTATCGTGATTATGCGGGGCGGCCGCTATACGCCCGCGGCCAACATTCGAGTAAGATAAGCTTGATGCATCAAGAGAGCGCGGCTATCGCCGAGGCGAAGCCGACCAGTCAGTTCGCTGAAGTCAACGGACTCAAGCTTCATTATCTGGATTGGGGTGGAGACGCCGCGACACGCACGATCGTGCTGTGTCATGGCGGCTCCGCGCATGCCCATTGGTGGGATTACCTCGCCCCGCTGCTGCTGCCGCACGGGCGCGTGCTGGCGCTCGACTTCCGCGGCCATGGGCGCAGCCAATGGGCGGCAACCTATGGACCGGCCGGACATATCTCAGATCTGAAGGAGTTTCTGCGCGGGCATCTGCGCACGCGGGTGCTGCTGATCGGTCATTCGATGGGTGGCGAGATTTCGCAACGAATCGCCTTCGACTGCCCGGAGCTGTTGGAAGCACTGGTGCTGGTCGACTCGCCGCACGGCGGTCCGCCGCTCAGGACGCGGCTTATCTGGCGATGGAAGCGGCGCAATCAGGATGGGGCGCGGCCTGAATTTCGCACACGCGAGGAGTTGGCGCGCAAGTTCCGCCTCTCACCGCCGGGACATAACTTGTCGTCCGAAGCGCTCGCCGAACTGGCGTTCAAGGGCGCCGAGCAATTGCCCAATGGCAACTGGGCCTTCAGATTCGACCCGAAGACGCGCAAGCCCAGCGGCGGCTGGCGCCGGCAGCTCAAGTTCCCGCTGGAGCGGATCAGGATGCCGGTGCTGATTTTGCGCGGAGAGCACAGCACGCTCCTGAACCCGCAGACGGCGCGCTGGATGCATCGGCGGCTTCACGGATCGATCCTGAAGGAGGTTCCGCGAGCGTACCATCACGTGCCGCTGGACAACCCTGACGACACGGCAGCAGCGATCGGCGAATTTATAGCGTCACTTTAAGTTGTAAGCCGCGGCGGGGCCCGGTCTCGGCCGGAGGTTCCCTTTCGTTGGCATTTGGCCTGTAATGTGGCAATACCTTCTTCAACGTGGAGTTATTCACGGTTCTTTAGCCGGTCTCGATTCTCGAGCCCATACACCATCGCGGTTTTGGTGGTGCCGAGTTTGATCCATTCCGCGCAGTCGAGCTGTACCTTCTTGTAGAACTCCTCGGAGAGCTCGAGTGCCTCTTTGCTAACTTCTTGCAGATGGTCGAATTTGCACTGGAACGCGAACTCGCCCGACAACGACTTCTCCAGTGCCCGGCTTCGCCATATCGCGACCGTAGCCTTGCCCTTGAAGTGATGGTGGAAGTGAATCATGCCGAGGGTATTTTGCACTTCCTCGACCGCTACATTATTGACCAGTTCCATCTTGGTTCTAGGACTTATGTCGATCCTTTTCAGGGTTGGGAAGGCTCGCGTGATATCCTCGATACCCCGATCAAGTTCGATCGCGGGTGAGGTGAGCACGCATCCGTGAGAGTACACGTTGCGCATTCCTCCCAGGCGGTCGCGCTCAAGCAACAGTTCCTCCTTGAACTTGATCACGTCGTGACCTCCCAATTGCGGCCGCACGTCAACGGCTGCCGCGGCCTTTAGATCCGGGTCCCGGTATTTGAAGGTCAGCTCGTGGCCCGGGCGCGGCCATCCCTGATCGTAGAAGGTACGCTTGCGCAGAATGAAATGATGGTTGTAGAGGTCGAACTGCGGTGTGTCATAGAACAGCACTTCCCGGACCTGGCTGTCGAACGCGTGGCGGTCGGTGTCCACCTTCAGCCCGAGTTTCTTGATGGTCTTGTTCGCGTCTTCCCAAAATTCTAGGAAGCCGCGTTTGCTGGTGAACCGATCGGGTTGCAACAGAATCTTGTATTCCCGGTAGTGAACGACGTCCTCGGCTAAATGCTTGGTTTCGGGATGCTTGCTTATGTGCTTATCTATCGAAATTGCCATTTTGAAATCCTGATCTCAGACTGGTATCGAACGCAAGCGCGAATTTCGTGCCCGGGTTTGAGCCCATAAGCGCTTCCACGGCGCCCGCAACCGACCCGTCCCGCCTAGCGTCGGTGCCAATGCACTCGAAAATGACGTTTTGCCCGTCGAGTTCTCGGAGACCTTTCCGTTCCGATTATACGGATTTCTACCACAACAGCGCTACCAAATGTGTGTCCGGGACCGAAGGGGGCTGGTGTTCTTGTGGCGACCGGTTGGTGACGCGGTAGGTTCCGCGCGCTGACCATCACGTGCCGCTGGACAACCCTGACGATACGGCGGCGGCGATCAGCGAATTTATTGCGGCACTTTAAGTTGCGCTCCGCGCCGAGGCACAGTCCGCTCGGCGCGGAAAATCTTTCTTTCGCGCGCATTTACTCCGTAAGAGGAATGGTCACGTTTGACGTGACGCCACCGCCGTCTTGTGATACACGCGGTAGCGGCATCAGCCATTTCAGGCGCGTGGAACTCGCCCGCGATTATGAGTTCGGGCGCGGCTCGCTTGGGACAACCGTTCGGCAAGGGGGGACAACAGATGGCCGATCAGCCTCTCGATCAAATCGCCTTTCCTCAAGCACTGCGAACGGGCGAGGAGCGCCTCTTCAAAAGTCGTCCGAAATGGGCGGCGCCAGCCGGCGGGCAGAAGCCTCAACTCGTGGGCGTCGCGCTATCCGGCGGCGGAATTCGGAGCGCGACCTTTTGCCTCGGCGTCTTCCAGGCGCTGGCCAAACTCAAGCTGCTCAAGGAAATCGACTACCTTTCGAGCGTATCCGGCGGCGGCTATTTCGCCGCCTTCCTCGGCCGGATCTTCACGCGCGATGATGTAGCCAGCGTCGAGCAAGTTGAGAATATTCTCTCGCCGGACCGTGCCGGGCAGGCGATCGATCCCGGGACTGCGAATTGGAAGGAAGGCGTATTCCGCTGGTTGCGCGAGAACGGGCGCTATCTCTCGCCCAAGGGCGCCGGTGATCTACTGCTCGACCTCGCAGTAGTGTTCCGCAATTGGGTTTCGCTGCAGATCGTGCTGGCTCTTTTCGTCTTTGCCCTTTTCTTCGCGGCGCAGCTCGTGCGCCACGCGATAGAGGGAAGCTGGTCCGCTCTCACCGAATTCGACCGGCTCTTCGCCTTCGACGGTTATTTGTGGTGGAGCCCGTACACTCTGCTCTCAGGCCTGATCCTGGTACTGGTGGCTTTCCCTCTCGGATGGGCCTACTGGCTGGTCACGGAAAGCGACCCCGGCGACGAATCAAACCGCCTCGGAGAGGACAAAGGGTGGTGCCGGCGGTTTCAGCCACCCCAGATTTGGACCGTTCTTGCAGTCGCAATCGGCGCATTAGCAGCCATTGTTATCGGATTGGTACGGGGGCCGAGAGCGCTCACCATAGTCGCCGTCCTGACGCTCGCCGCAAGCCTCATGACCGGGGGCTTCTGGTATTTCGCCATCCTAACGGCGATAGTCGCCGAAAAAGACCCTCACGAACGGCTCTACAGGGGCGCCGAGCTGCGCAAGCGCCTCTCCGTCTGGCTCAAGTCAGCCTTCGCCGCGTTGCTCGCAATTCTCGCCTTTGCGCTGATCGATTCGGCTGGCCAAACGATCTACGTGCTCGATCGGGCCTGTAATTTCCATCCGTATAAATGGATCGTTGCCCTGTTGGGACCGATCGGCGTCATCGCGCCGTTCGCAAAGTGGCTGTTTTCCCTGGCATCGGGAAACACCAAGAGCAAACACCTTTCACCGTCGCTCAAACTGATCGCCGGCGTGGGGGCGGCGGTCGTAATCATCCCGGTTATCGTGGGGATTGACTCATTGTCACACGCTGTTGCCTTCGGCGGCGCCATTCCGGCGAACGCCCCGACAGCGATCATCGCGCCCCCGCCGTCTCCATGCACCGCGACGGTCACGGCCGGGGGCATAAGTTACAGGTGCACTAGCTCCTCGGCGCCGTCCGCAAGCCAGGACGGTGACCGGTGTCAGCCGGCTGGTCTTGCGCGCAAGGGCGATCCTCTCCTGTTTGTGCGCCTCGTCGCAGCCCTCGCGGGGGCGCTCATTCTGTCGCTTCTGCTGGGGCGGAACTGGCCGTTCCTTAATCGCTCGGCTCTGAGCACGATCTACACCGACCGTCTGACCAGGGCCTATCTTGGCGCATCGAATCACTCGCGCTACGAGTCGTCCGAGGGCGGCGTGAGCGACGTGATGCGGGGCGACGATCTCCCGCAAGAGGAATACTGGGACACCGGCCGGAAGGGTCGCTACAGCAAAGGCATGCCGATTCACCTGGTTAACGTTACGATCAACGAGAACATCGACCCACACAGCCAGCTTCAGCAGCAGGACCGCAGGGGAATCGGGATGGCGCTCGGACCGGCGGGTGTGAGCGCCGGGGTCCGCCATCATGTGGTCTTCCGGCCGTCGGAGAGCGAACGCGATCAATACCGCGACGCCACCATCTATCCCTCCGATGCTTTCCGCGTCTTCGAGTACCCGAACAACTATTACAACGGGCAACCTCTGTCGCTGGGCAAATGGGTCGGCATTTCAGGTGCCGCGCTCGCCACCGGCCTGGGCTCGCGCACCAGTCTCGGCCTCAGCATCCTCACCGGCTTCTTCAACCTGCGCTTGGGTCAATGGTGGGACTCGGGAACCGATCAGCATCGGGACCACCCGAGCGACGGCAAAAGACCCCGTATGACCCTGGCTCGACGGCTCGAAGGGTTCTTCAAATGCGTTCTGCCGGTCCAGGCCTTCGTGCTCGACGAGATCCTCGCGCGCTTCCGGGGAACGGAGCAGCGGTGGTGGTATCTAAGCGATGGCGGCCACTTCGAGAATCTTGGCGCCTACGAACTGATCCGCCGCAGGCTACCGTTAATCGTAGTCATCGACGCCGGCGCCGACCCCGATTACGATTTCGAAGATCTAGCCAACTTGGTGCGTAAGGCGCGCCTCGATTTCAGCGCCGAAATCCGTTTCCTGGACCAGCAGGAGCTGGATTCGAAGGTGAATGCAGCCGTGCGTAAATTCTTCGGCACGCTCGACCAGCTGCGCCGAGGCTTGTGGGCCGAAGAACCCGTCACCGATCCCAACGCGCCACGCAAGCGGCTCTCAGTCGCTTCTGAAGAGGAGCGGCTCTCGCTTGCCCACGCCGCCTTGGCGGAGGTCAGGTATGACGGCAGTCCCGATCCCGCATCGATGCTTATGCTGATCAAGCCGACGCTGACAGGAGACGAACCGGCGGACGTGCTCCGATACCACGCCGAGCATCCGTCATTCCCACATCAAACGACCGCCGAACAGTTCTTCGACGAAGCGCAATGGGAAAGCTACCGGAGGCTCGGGCAGCACATCGCGACTCAACTTTTCCAGCCGGTAACGCCCGGCGGGGGATTCAATCCGGGCGCTATGCGATGCTAGCTCAGGTTCGCGTCAGCCATTCGCTCAGGTCGAGCGACATGTTGTCGCCTTCGGTCAGCATCAGCGACTTGGGCGATCGCCGCAGCATCAGCTTGGAAACGTCGAGATCCTCGGGCAACAGGTAGATGATATAGCCGGCTGAAAGCGACAGGAGCCGCACGCGCTCCTCGCCATGGCGCTCCGAGCCCGAGATTTCGTAGGGGTTGAGATGGAACGGGAAACCTCGCAGCCTGATCGTAGATTGGTCGTAGTCCTCAACGACGCCCACAAACATGCGGGTGTTGTCGTCCTTGTAAAGCCTCGGTTCGATGACCAGCAATTTATCGCCGTCCCGTAACGCCGGCATTTTCCTGCCCTCCTGGAGCGCCCGCTCAGAGCCAACTCTAACCTGAATCTTACGCATCCGACGCTTCTAAAGCGATGTTTTCTTTTTGCGACGCTCCACGTTTCACCGTGGACTTTCGCGGCGCGACCGGCAGCGGTAGGATCATAGGTTTGACGCCTACCGCCGCGACGGCGGGTCTTTAACGCTGACAGAAGCGGCGTTGCCCAGGGGTCCGATGCTGACGCTCGACAAAATATCCAAATCTTACGGCGGCCGCGTCATTTTTGACGCCGTAAGCTGGTCGATGCCCGACGACGCCCGCGTCAGCCTCGTCGGTCTCAACGGCGCCGGCAAATCGACCCTGCTCCGGATAATCGCGGGTGTGGTCGAACCCGATTCGGGCCGCGTCTCGCGCCCGCAGCGCACCAGCGTGGGATATCTCGAGCAGGAGGCGTCGGAGATGGGCGGCCGGTCGGTGCTCGACGAGACCCTC
>DASPQS010000034.1:0-7441 GCA_035624865.1 Binataceae bacterium (SeqCode)
TTAACCAGCACATTCGCGTCCACCGACATCCCCAGCGTCAACACGATGCCCGCGATACCTGGAAGCGTTAGCGTGGCTTGCAGAGCGGCCATCACGCAGACCAGCAGCAGGATGTTCAGCGCAAGCCCGAGGTCAGCCAGGATGCCCGCGCCGCTATAGTAGATCGCCATGAACGCCAGCACTGCGAGGGCGCCCACGACAAACGACAATTCGCCCTGGCGAATCGAATCGCGACCGAGCGAGGGACCGACCGTACGTTCCTCGATGATCTCGACGGGAGCTGGCAGCGCGCCGGAGCGCAGGACGATCGCGAGTTCGTGAGCTTCTTCGAAGGTGAAATTGCCAGTGATTTGTACGTCACCGCCCGGTATCGGTTCCTTGATGACTGGCGCCGAGTAAACCGTGTTGTCCAGAACGATTGCGATCTCGCGCCCGACGTTTTCGGCAGTAATCGCGCCGAAGATCGCGGTGCCGCGCCGATCCAGCGTGACCTGAACGTAGGGACCCTCCAACCGGCTGCCGACGCGAACGCGGGCGTCGGTAACGACGTCGCCGGTCATCAGAACGGGCGTTTCGATCAAATACTTGGCGGGACCACCGGCCTGAGCCGGCCCCTCGAGAATCTCGTCGCCAGGTGGCGGACCGTCACGCAGTGCGTCCGCCAGAGGGTGCTTGTCGTCGACCATCTTGAATTCGAGTACCGCAGTTTTGCCGATCAAATCCTTCGCACGTTCGGGGTCCTGGATGCCTGGTAACTGAACCAGAATATTGTTGTCCCCCTCCTTTACGACGGTGGTTTCACGAACACCGAGTTGGTCGATGCGATTGCGAATAGTCTCGAGCGCCTGATCCATTGCGTTCGTGCGCACCTGAGTTGCCTCGTTTAACCGGTAGTTAAGCGAAAAGGCCGCACCAGTCGCATTTTCGGCAGTCGAGACGACCAAATCGGAGAACGATTTTCCCACCAGATCGAGAAACTGAGAGCGCGTGGTCGCAACCGTAGGGGTCACCAGCAACGAGCCATCCTTGGCTTGCGTGATGTCCGCGTCGAGCTTGTTGTCTTTCAGTTCTCGTTTGAGATCGTCGCCCCGCCGCCGCAGGGCCGTGGCTACCGCATCGTCCAGTTTCACTTCGAGCAGCAGATGGGTCCCGCCTTGGAGGTCGAGGCCGAGTTGGATCTTGGGCAAGTTGTCGAGCGAAGAGATCGACTCTAGCAACGGAAGCCTGAAGCTTGGGAGCAGCAGCGCGACGGCCGCGAGCACCAATGCGCCGGCGAGGGCCAGCCTCAGCGCTCCGCTACCGTTGGTGAAATGCAGATAGAGAAAGACGACCCCGAGGGTTAGCAGCACGACAATGGGAATGGGATTCTGAGTCGCAGTTTCCACTTGAATTTCTTCCGTTGATTCCGAGATTGCCGGCCGCGCCCTGCGATCAGGGCGCTTCGCCCCTCTCCTTTTTCGGCGTCTTGCCGTAGCCAGAAAGTGAAGCGACCTGGGACCGTTCGACGCGCACTCGCACATTGGGCGCGATTTCCAACGTGATCAGCTTGTCACTGATTTCCGCGATACGGCCGATCAAGCCACCGGTAGTCACGACTTCGTCGTTGCGTTTGAGCTCGTTCAGCATCTTTTGATGCTCGGACGCTTTTTTGCTCTGCGGGCGGATGAACATGAAGTACATGACGACAAAAATAAGAGCGATCGGCACGACCGGATTGGTCAGGAGCTGGTCAAATAGATTCTGCTGCCCGCCGCCGCCCGACGAAGCCTGCGCCAGCGCCGTTCCTTCAAACCACATCGCCCTTCGCCTCGTTCATTCAGTCTTGCCCGTCGCTCAGCAAATTCAATGTATAACTCGCGAAGTTCCCGTAAGTCCGTGATGCGATAGCAGCCTGCGCCTCACGCATCAAGCGGCCATAGAAATAAAGATTGTGCTCCGTCAGTGCGCGCGCCGCCAGTATCTCGCCTGACATATAGAGATGACGCAAGTAGGCGCGCGAAAAAGTGGTGCAGGCACGGCAATCACAACGGGCGTCGAGCGGACGCTCGTCCCGAGCAAAACCGGCACGCTTGATCGCCACCGGCCCTTCGCTGGTAAAGGCACTTCCGTTGCGCGCATTACGTGTCGGCAGGACGCAGTCAAACAGGTCATACCCCATCGCGATCGCGGCCAGCAGGTCCTGCGGAGTCCCCACTCCCATCAGGTAACGAGGCTTGCCCCCGGGCAGCATCGACGCGGTCAGGGCCGCCATCTCACGCATCGCGGCTTTCGGCTCTCCGACTGAAAGCCCGCCGGTCGCGTAACCATCGAACGGGATCGCGGTAATCTGCGCCGCGCTCAACCTGCGCAGGTCAGGGTAGACGCTGCCCTGCACGATCCCGAATAACGCCTGAGTTGTGCTCGTACGCGCGGCCAGGCACCGTTCAGCCCATCGCGCCGTCAGCTCGAGCGAAGCCTTGGCCCGCGCCTCATCTACCGGATACGGCGTACATTCGTCGAGCGCCATCATGAGGTCCGCTCCGAGCTTCTGCTGGATATCGACGGCGGTTTCGGGTGTCAGCGTCAACGGTGCGCCGTCCAGATGCGAACGAAAGCGGATGCCGTCTTCGTCGATCGAGTTGATCCGGGCGAGGCTCATCGCCTGGAAACCGCCCGAATCAGTCAGCACCGCCCCCTCAAAACCCATAAAGCGGCCAAGCCCGCCCAGGTCACGAACCAGATCCGCGCCCGGACGCACGGCCAAATGATAGGCATTGGCAAGGACGAGGCGGTATCCCATCTTCCAAAGTTCGTCCGGCGCCATCGCCTTGACCGCCGCGCGCGTGCCCACCGGCATGAAGGCGGGCGTCGTCACTTCGCCGCGCCGCGTGCCCAGGCGCGCCATCCGGGCATCCCCGTCCGTGGCGAGAATCTCGAACGTTATCGCCAAGTCCATCACAAAATCAGCATGGCGTCGCCGTAGCTGAGAAAACGGTAACGATGGCGGATCGCTTCGCGATAGGCGGCCAGAATCGCGTCGCGCCCGGCCAGCGCCATTACCAGCGCCAGCACAGTGCTCCGCGGCATATGGAAATTCGTCACCATGCCCTCGACCAGCTTGAAGCGGAAACCCGGACAGATAAAGAGCCCCGTGAAACCCTCGACGTCCCCCGTAACCGCATAGGATTCCAGCGCACGGACGCTGCTCGTGCCCACCGCTATCACGCGTCCTCCCGTGCGGCGCGCAAAGTCGATCGCCTCCAGTGCGGCCGGTGGAATCGTGTACCACTCCGCCTCCATCGAATGGCCCTCGACCTCGGCCGCACGCACCGGGGTGAAGGTTCCAGGGCCGATATGGAGAGTCAGGAACGCAGTATGAATCCTCGCGGCAGCAAGTTCCTGCAAAAGATCTTCGGTGAAATGCAACCCTGCGGTTGGAGCGGCCACGGCCCCGGACTTGTCGGCATAGACGGCCTGGTACTCGCTGAGGTCGTCCGCGGTCGGAGCGCGTCGGATATAGTGCGGCAGCGCGAGAGTTCCAGCCTCGGCGATAACCTCGTCGATCGGGGTCGAATCGTCGCTGGCCACGATCGGACGGCCCGGACGCTGATACCCCACAATGCGCAGGACACGGCCGTTTTCGAGCAGCAGGCGCGTACCCTCCTTAAGCGGGCGATGCGTCCGGACGAGCGCGAGCCACGCACCAGCCTGCCCTTCGGCCGGCCGCACCATAAGCAGTTCAACCGCGCCGCCTGATTCCTTGCGGACCATCAGACGCGCCGGGAAGACACGCGTGTTGTTGAGCACTAACAGGTCGCCCTCGCGCAAATGCCGCGCGAGCTTATAGAAGCGTGAATGTGTAATCTCTCCCGAGCGCCGGTCGAGCACCATCAGGCGGGCCTGATCGCGACGATGAAGCGGTTCCTGGGCGATTAATTCTTCGGGCAGGTCGTAGTCCAGTTCGGTGAGTCGCATTTCTTCGGAGATGTCGGCCGCCAAACGAGGTGGGGCGTCAATTGCGCCGGAAAATGAAAATATCATCCCGCACGCCCGCAGCGATACGGGTCACCCTGGACGCTCACGCCATCCACAAATGAAATCGGCGGCTGCTCCGGCCTGGAAGGACCCGCGTTACCATTGGGAGGGGCGGCGGTACTCCGGACTGGGCAACTCGTCGCCGGTCGGAGCGATTCCGTCGACCATCACCACGCGCGCATCCTCCGGCTCTATATCCTCGAAGAAGCGCATACTGAGTTCACGCCGCGTTTGTACGTACATAAGGTCAAACGCGTCCTCCGCCTCGCGCCGCTTCCACAGGCCAAAATCACCCAGTTCGAGCCGGCCCGAAGGAGAAATAGTGAAAATATATAGCCGCCGGTATTCCTGATTGAATTCGGCAACTTCCTCGCGCAGCCCCACGAGTGCCTCGGCGCCAAGCCCGTCGCCATGGACATTCGGCGCCAGCGCATTGACGCCGAATTTGATCCGGTCCATGCGTTCTGAGTAGCGGTTGATCATGTCGGCGTTCTTCAGTGCCGCGTGGCTTAAAGCGTCCTTGCGGGAATCCATCACGCGCAGCATACGCCTCAGCAGCGGACGCCGCCGGCTGCCCGGCGCGTGTCCCCCATCAAGCGGCAGGACGAATACAAGATCGCATTTCTCGATCGGCGCGGCGAAGCGCAGCGGCAAGCTCTCGCTTAACGTCCCTTCCTCGTACGCAGAGCCGTCAGCCTTGGCCGTCCGGTACAGAGGCGGCAGGCTCATCGACGAGAAGATCGCATCGGCAAGGCGTCCGAGCGCCGTTTCTCCCGCGTCGATTACGTCGAAAGAACCATAGTTGTCGTCCTTCTCGAGACCTAGTTCGCTCACACGCTCGCCAATACCATGCCAGTTGGTCACGTAGCTGGTGACGCCCCGGCTCAAGTCAGCGCGGGTCACGTAAAAGTGAACGCGCGGGCCCGCGGCGAAGAGATGCTCGAGCCGCCGCTTGAAGAGATCGAGAAAGGCTTCGCGCCAGGGGGTTACGCTCAGCAGTGAATTGCTCCACAACGGCAGATACAGCCAGGGAAAATCGATCAACCCGCCAAAGCTGATCGACTTCCACCACGACTCGATACTTGGCACACCGCCGCCCCTGGACTCCATCATGCCGGCAAGCCAGAACATCGCGTTCCACGCGCCCACCGACGTTCCGGCGATCATTTTCACCTTGCCCAGCGCTCCATAACTCTCGAGAAACTCGTAGATCGCCTTAAGCGCGCCCGCTTGATAGGCGCCTTTGGCGCCACCGCCGCCCAAAATGATTCCGATGCTCTGGATATGGCTGTCGAAAAATTGCGAATACTCGGAGCGGCGTTGAGGCTTTGAACCGCTTGTGGAGGAGCCTGCCGTTAGCGTCGGCGAAACTGGTGGCGCGGAATCCCCCGTAACTTCCGCGGGCTCATTGATGGAACGTTCGCTGTAGAATCTCAGCGGGGCCGCCACCGCGAGTTCGAGGTAGCGGAAAAAGCGCCGCATCAGGTTGTAAAGCCATCCTGCACCGTTGAAGGCCACCAGCAGTCTCAGCAGCGTGCAGGCTCCCGTTTCGATGCCCGTACCGAGATTCACGATCGCATCGCCGCCGTACGTCGCAACGATACTGTTACCGGCGCGCGCCGCCATTCGCAGGGCAATCGTCCGTCGCCACGCGACTGGAAGCGCGTCAAAGGCGCCGGCAATTGCAGCGACGATAAACCCCAGCCCGGCGGCGATAAGATGGCCGACGAACCGGATCGCGTCGCCGATGAGGCTAAAGAGGAGAGTCAGGCCGACGGTATCGGCAACTGCGCCCGCCAGGCGGATGATCGCGAGGTCGCTCCAGGCGATCGAGTAAATTAGGCAATCCTCGATCCACCACGCGGCCAGAAACAGAAAACCGAAGAGCGCCGCTGTTCCCCACGGCAGCGCGGACCTTGTCCTCGCCATCCTTCCGCTCCTCCTCCCTCAGCGGCAGGCGGTACAGGTAAGCTCAGACCACCCCCAACGGCTAGAAACTACGCCTTGCCGTTAAGCAAAACCAGATAGCTTCCGCGGGGAAAAGCTGCGATAGGGAGGCTGGCCTTTGGCGGCGCCCTAACCGATGCGCAGGACGATTTTGCCGAAATGTTCGCTCGCCTGCATCATCCGGTGGCCGGCCGCGGCGTCGGCCAGAGGCAGCACTTTGTGGATTGGGGGCCGGAGCTTACCCGCCTCGAGCGCCGAACCGAACCGCGCAAGGAAGGCGGTCACGATCTCCGCTTTCTCGCCAGCAGAACGCGCACGCAGCGTGGAACCGAATATCTTGAGATGGCGCCGCAGGACGGTAGTCAGATCGATTTCGGCCTTGGCGCCCTTCATCAGGCCGATTAGAACCAGCCTGCCGCTATGGGCGAGCGCCTCGAGATTCGGCATCAGGTAGGCCGCGCCGATACTGTCCAGGATAATGTCGGCGCCGCGGTCGTTGGTTGCGGCCTTGACCTTGGGCGCGAACGGTCCGGCGTTGTAATTGATCGCCACATCTGCGCCGAAGCGCAGGCATTGCTCGCACTTGGCGTCGGATCCTGCTGTCACGATCGAGCGCGCACCCGCCTCGCGCAACAACTGGATCGACGCGGTGCCCACACCGCTGCCGCCGCCATGAATCAGCACCGATTCGCCTGGTTTGACCTCGGCCAGCATGAACAGGTTGACGAACGCCGTCAGGAAGACCTCGGGAATCGCGGCCGCCTCTTCGTCACTCAAGGCGGGTGGAATGTGCATCGCGGACCCATAGTGGACCGCGGCCTTCTCAGCGTAACCGCCTCCGGCCAGCAGCGCCATCGCGCGGTCGCCGACCCGCCATCCCTTGACCGTACTGCCAACCGCTGCGACCTTGCCGGCGCATTCGAGCCCGAGGATTGGCGACGCCCCCGGCGGCGGCGGATAGAATCCCTGGCGCTGCATCAGGTCTGCGCGATTCAGCGCTGCACACGCGACGTGGATTAAGAGGTCTTCGGGGCCGGCCACGGGTTCGGGGAACTCGCCAAGTTTGAGAACCTTCTCGTCGCCGGGCTTCTCGATCAGGATGGCTTTCATCGTTGTCTCGGTATGGGGATTCCTGAAAACAAAAAGGGCTCGCGCGGGCGAGCCCTCTCGATGGCTCACGCACAAACGGCGCTTAGTACCGATCGATAATCGAAACCCCGACGTTCTGGAAGTTGGTCATCTCCTCGAGCACACGCGATGCGCCGTCGAGTCCGACCGTCTCCGTGATCATCGCCTTGGGGTTGAGCTTCTTCGCCTCGACCATCTGGAGCATCGAGGGATAACGCGAGGCCGGCATCCCGAGCGACGCGATTAACTGCAGCTCCATCGTCACCATCCGGTCGATTGGCACGGCGACTTCGCCCTTCTCGGCCGACGTGGTAAGGCCGATCTGGAGCGAGCGCCCCTGCTTGCGCAGGCT
>DASPQS010000035.1:0-5318 GCA_035624865.1 Binataceae bacterium (SeqCode)
GGTCAGGCCGAATTGATGACCGAGCCGATGCCGAGTCGCGACGGTCATTTCGATGCTGCCGGGTCCATCGCTCATCTGGAACCCTTGATCGGTGGCAAGACAGCGTTGGTCGTTGGGCCCGGGCTGGGTGCCAGCGAAGAGAGCACCCGGCTGGTCGAATGGCTGATTGAGAATGGCGCGCAGCCGCACCGGCCGCTGCTCATCGATGCCGATGGTCTCAACGTTCTGGCGAAAATTGGTCCAACCATCGTCAAATCCGCGCCTGGTCCGGTTGTTCTGACACCTCATCCGGGCGAAATGGCCCGTCTGTTGAGCTGTTCGTCCGCCGCCGTCAATGCCGACCGGATAAGCGCGGCTAAACGGCTCGCCGCCACGACGGGAGCAGTTGTCGTCTTAAAGGGTGCGCGCAGCGTGATCGCATCTCCAGAGGGGAAGATCGATATAAATTCGAGCGGAAATCCCGGGATGGCGGTCCCTGGGATGGGAGATATCCTCTCCGGCATCGTTGGAGCTTTGCTTGGCCAGGGCCTCAACCCGGCCGACGCGCTCAAACTCGGCGTGTTTCTTCATGGCTGCGCGGCGGACCGCCTCGCCGGTCGAGTCGGTCCCGTTGGCTACCTTGCCAGCGAGGTGGCGGACGAATTACCGGCCACGATTGGCGCGCTTTCGCGTTGACTCCGATCTATAATGGCTTTTCGTCTCGCCTGCCGGCGGAAAACGGGGTAAGCTGTGCAAACCCTCAAATTTGTGGTCGATAGCGGCTCGAGCCGCGAAACCAAGGCATGGGGCCGACGGCTCGCTTCGATGCTTCAGGGCGGCGAACTGCTTGCCCTTGAGGGTCAACTCGGCGTGGGCAAGACCTGCTTCATCAAGGGCGTGGCTCGCGGCTTAAGCCTTCCCGAGGAGCAGATTCTGAGCCCTACGTTCACGATGATCCAGGAGCACAGCGGCCGCGTGCCGCTTTATCACATCGACCTCTACCGGCTCGAAAGTGTCGCGCTGGACGACCTCGGTCTGCGTGAATATCTGTTTTCCGATGCGATCGCGGCGGTCGAATGGTTCGAACGGTTGCAAGAGGCCGACACCCTTGACCGGCTCACGATCCGAATCAGCTACGAATCGGCGAGCCGCCGCCGAATAGAGTTCGCTGCGATTGGTCCCCGCTATGCCAGTCTCCTCGAAAACTTGATAAACCGATTCAGCTAGCCTGATTTTGCTAACTTTTAACCATTCTGGCGGCTGAGCATGTCAGAGCATGCTAAAGGCAGAAATTGCTTCTTTTGCGAGTGGCGAGAATCTGCTAACGTTACGTTTATGCCGGCATTCTTTTCTGAAGCAGTTGATACCCTCTTCAGCTTGCCTCATCTGGCTCTGCTTTACTGGCAAAGTCTCGCACTAATGACCCGCATATTGATTGCCCTGGCGGCTTCCGCTTTTGGTGTGTACAGCGGTTCACGCTCAGAGCAAAGCGGACTAAGCACGTTGCTTTTCTTCGGCGCCTTTGGGTTTTTCGCCTACGTAATCGCGGCGGGCATGCAGCTCATCGAATGATGCGCGGATTTTATCGAGGCCGCCTGGCTTTTGGACGGCACCTTCTGGTTTAGCCTTCAATTTCCACGCATAATGATGGTTTGCTCCATTCTCGGGGCAGGAACCTGATCTGTGGCTCTTCTGGTTCAGAAGTACGGCGGCACATCGGTTGGATCCGTCGAGCGTATCAAGGCCGTTGCGGACCGCGTGGTTCGCACACTTGAGCAGCACCATCAGGTGGTAGTCGTTGTTTCCGCGATGGCCGGCGAGACCAACCGACTGTTCCAACTGGCCGAACAGTTGAGTGATTCACCCAACCCGCGTGAAACCGATGTGTTGGTCGCGACCGGCGAGCAGGTGTCAGCCGCGCTGCTGGCGATTCGACTGCAGGCGCTGGGCCATCCGACAGTATCCTTCCTGGCTCATCAACTGCGAATTACCACGGATTCGCGCCACGGCGCCGCACGAATCAAATCGGTAGAATGCGGCCGTATCACCGAAGCGCTTGACGCCGGCAATCTCGTGGTCGTTGCCGGGTACCAGGGTGTCGATCCCAAGGGCGACATAACGACCCTGGGGCGGGGCGCCTCCGATCTCACGGCGGTTGCGCTGGCTGCGGCTTTACGCGCCTCGGTATGCGAGATTTACACTGACGTTGACGGCGTATACACCGCCGATCCCAATATCTGCCCCAAGGCGCGCCGCCTCGACCGTATCTCCTACGACGAGATGCTCGAAATGGCCGGACTCGGAGCCAAGGTGCTGCAGCTCCGTTCGGTCGAGCTCGCGCGCCGCTATAACGTTCCGTTGGTTGTGCGCTCGAGTTTCAGCGAAGGCTCGATCGGGACCTGGGTTGGCCAAGAGGACAAGTCGATGGAAAACGTGCTCGTCTCGGGCGTCACGCTCGATCAGAACCAAAGCAAGATTACGATCACAGGGGTCGAGGACCGTCCCGGTCTTGCCGCGAAAATTTTCGTTCCTATCGCCGACGCCGGAATCGTGGTCGACATGATTATTCAAAACGCCAGCGCGGACGGCCGCACCGATGTAACTTTCACGGTTGGCCGCACGGATCTGCGGCGCGCGCTCGAACTGATCAGGATCGTTACCGGTGAGATCGGAGCCGCCGGCATTCGTTATGAGGAGCAATCGGCCAAAGTTTCGATCGTCGGCATCGGGATGCGTACACATGCGGGAGTCGCGGCCAGGATGTTCCGCGTGCTTGCCGCTGAGGGGGTTAATATCGAGATGATTGCGACCTCCGAGATCAAGGTTTCGGTCATAGTGAACGCCAAGTACGGAGAGCTTGCGATGCGGGCCCTGCACGACGCATTCTTGGGGGACGGCGCCGACACTGCGCCGGGGGAGACGGTTTAGCCCATGGCCGCGGCCAGAAAAATCCAGATCTACGACACCACTTTACGTGACGGATGCCAGTCCGAGGACGTTTCGCTCACGGTGGAGGACAAGCTTCAGATTGCCGAACGGCTTGACGACCTCGGCGTCCACTATATCGAGGGCGGATGGCCGGGTTCGAACGAGCGCGACGCAGCCTTCTTCAGGGAAATCAAGCGTCTCAAGCTCCGCCGCGCGAAGGTAGCGGCGTTCGGCGCGACCCGCCGCGCGAACGTCCGTGCCGCGGCTGACCGCAACCTGCAACTGATCTTGAGCGCAGATACCCCCGTCGCATGCGTCGTGGGCAAGACCTGGGACTTGCACGTGCGCGAGGCGCTCAGAATCTCACTCAACTCAAATCTCGAAATTCTGCACGACACCATCGCCTACCTGAAAAAGCATGTGGACGAAATTATTTTCGATGCCGAGCATTTCTTCGACGGTTACGCTTTCAACCCGGATTACGCTCTGGCTTGCATCAAGGCCGTCGCCGACGCGGGGGTTGACCTGATCTGCCTGTGCGACACCAACGGAGGTCGTCTCCCGCACGAAATTGAGGCAACCATGCAGGCCGCGACCGCAGCCGTCGCGAGCCCGCTCGGGATCCACTGCCACAACGATTCGGAGGTTGCCGTCGCCAATACGATCGCCGCGGTCCGCAGCGGCGCGGTCCAGGTGCAAGGGACGATCAACGGCTTTGGTGAACGCTGCGGCAATGCGAACCTGGTTTCGATCATTGCCAACCTCCAGCTCAAACTCGGGTACGAATGCGTGCCGCCGGAGAAACTCAAGACCCTGCAGGAAACTTCCATGCTGGTCTACGAGCTGGCCAACATCACTCCGCATCTGCGCCAGCCTTACGTTGGACGCGCCGCCTTCACCCACAAGGCCGGCCTGCACGTCTCCGGGATTCAGCGCAATGTCCGCACCTATGAACACATCGACCCGGCGCAGGTCGGCAATGACCGCCACGTCGTGCTCTCGGAACTCTCGGGCCGCGCCAATATCCTGTACAAGACTCGCGAGTTCGGCGTCGACGCCGAACTTAGCAGCGCGCAGATCGAAGCGCTGCTCGAAGAACTGAAGCGGCTCGAGGGCCTGGGCTATACCTTCGACGGTGCGGACGCTTCCTTCGAGCTTCTGATGCTGCGGACGCTGGGGCGCGCACGCGATCACTTCAACTTCGTCAGCTTCCGCGTGTTCGACGACAAGTGGCACGAGGACCAGGCCCCATTCAGCGAAGCGGTACTGATAATCGAAGGGCCCGATGGCCAGCGGACGCGCAACTCGGCCATCGGCAATGGACCAGTCAACGCACTCGACTCGGCCCTGCGCCGCGCCCTCATACCGTACTATCCGAGTCTCGAACGCATGCAGCTCGTCGACTACAAGGTTCGCGTGCTGGACGACGGGGCGGGCACGGCTGCGCGCGTGCGCGTGCTTATCGAATCGACTGACGGCGAACGAAGGTGGGGTACTGTGGGGCTTTCCAGCAACGTGGTCGAGGCGAGCTGGCAAGCGCTCATCGACTCGGTCGAATTCAAGCTCCACAAGGATGACCTCAAGTCGCGGGTTCGGCCGCGGACTTCCATTAACGGCCGCAAGCTCAACGGCGCCAAGCTTGCCGAGGCCAGGAGTAACGGCGCCAAACCCGACGAGACGCCTTCCCCGGGCAGGTCCCACCGCGCCAACGGCGGAGCGGCGGCCAAGGCCTAAGGGGGCACTGCGGGGAGCCACCACAGGAGGCAGCCATGGGCGCAATCAATCGGATGCGCGAGGATATTCAGGCGGTCTTCGACCGCGACCCGGCTGCGCGCACCACGCTCGAGGTGGTGCTGACCTATCCAGGACTGCACGCCATCTGGTTCTACCGCGTCGGCAACTGGCTTTGGCGGCACGAGCTCAAGTTGCTCGGACGGCTGGTGAGTGAGTTCGCACGTTTCATAACCGGCATCGAAATCCACCCTGGCGCCACTATCGGCCGCCGCCTCTTTATTGACCACGGGATGGGTGTGGTGGTTGGCGAGACTGCCGAGATAGGGGACGACGTGCTTATCTACCAGGGCGTAACCTTGGGTGGCACTAGCCTCAAGAAGGAAAAACGCCACCCCACTATTGAGGACCAGGTCATGATCAGCGCCGGTGCCGCCGTTATCGGTCCGGTGCGGATCGGGCGCGGCAGCCGCATCGGAGCCGGCGCGGTCGTTGTTTCATCCGCGCCGCCATATTCCACAATCGTTGGGATCCCCGGCAAAGTCATCGAGGGTGAAAGCACCCGCCAGGACGTCGCCACGCTCGAACACGCGCGACTGCCCGACCCGGTGGCGCGGGCGATCAATGGACTGGTCGAAAAGATCAACAGGCTTGGTGTGCAGCTTGAGGAGATCGTCGAA
>DASPQS010000036.1:0-7418 GCA_035624865.1 Binataceae bacterium (SeqCode)
TCGCCTATCGGATTCTCGGCCTGCCCGAGAAGGGAATCACCACTCGCCGATGGTTCTGCCTAGTACCTGCCGCCGGCGCCCCGGTCGCGATCGTTTCGGCGGTCGAGGCCCATCGCCTCGACGCCCTCGGCGCCGCATCGAAGATCGTCTACCGTTCCGAGCGTGAGATGACTGCGGCGCTCGCGACCATTCTCAAGGATCGTAGGCGCGTCGCGATGAACTACTCGCCGCAATGCGCGATTCCGTACGTTTCGCGAGTGGACGCCGGCACGATTGAACTGGTCCGCGCACTCGGCGTCCAGATCGTTTCCGCGGCCGACCTGATTCAGCGCTTCGAGGCGACGCTCACTCCCGAACAACTCGCGGGCCATCGGCGCGCCGCCGCCGCGCTGCGCGAGATCGTGGGCGAGACCTTCGCCGAGATCGCGCGCCGCGTGCGCGGAGATCTGGCTTGCACCGAATTCTCGATTCAACGTTTCGTGCTCGAGCGCATCGCTGCGCATGGGATGCGCACCGACGAGGCGCCGATCGTCGCCGTCAACGCCAACGCCGCCAACCCGCATTTCGCTTCGTCACCCGGCAACGACAGCGCGATTCGTCACGGCGACCTCGTCCTGCTCGATCTCTTTGCCAAGGAACCCGCTGCCGACAGCATCTACGGCGATCTCACCTGGATGGGTTTCGTCGGCGAGATCGTGCCCGCGGAATACTCCCGGGTATTCGATATCGTCGCGCGCGCGCGCGACGCCGCGGTCGCTCTGGTTCGCAGCCGCGTCGATGAGCGCCGCCCGGTCAGTGGCGAAGAGGCGGACCGCGCCGCGCGCCAGGTGATCGAAGATGCGGGCTACGGCGCCGCCTTTATTCATCGCACCGGCCATTCGATCGGCCGCGAAGTCCACGGCACCGGCGCCAATCTCGACTCTCTCGAGACGCGCGACCATCGCATGCTCATCGATCGCACCTGCTTTTCGGTTGAGCCTGGAATCTATCTGCCCGGACGCTTCGGCGTCCGCAGCGAACTCGATATGACGATCGACGATGGCCGCGCCGAAGTAAGCGCCGCCCCGCCCCAGCGCGAGATCGTTGCTCTCCTCGCACCCGGCGCCCTGGGCGCCGCCGGATATCCTCAGACCAGGTGATCGTTGACGAAGTCGCGCACGCCCCTCAGCATCCGCTCGGCTTCCTCTGCCGCATCCGCCGCAAGCGCGCCGGCCTCCGCACTCGCGCGCAGCACTGCCCATCCCTCGATTTTTTTGCCGACCGCCGGCGGGTAGACGCCCGCCTGCCCGAGTTTCATGTTGAGCGCCGCCAGATCGTCCACGTTCTCGCGGATAGCGATCTTGCGATGGCGCGCGCTCCGGCGCATCACGTCCTCCAGCACCGCCGCTGCGATCGTCACCGCCGCACCCGGTCGCCCCTCGCGCAGATGCCGTCCGGCGATCCCGAGCAAATCCGCGAAGATTTCAGCCGCCACCAACTCCTCGACCCGCGCTACCGGACCGAAGTCGATATACTCGCGGGCCGCGCGCAACACCGCCATCCCGCGCGCGACCGCCGAGAGAAAGGGACTGTCGCAGTTGTACTCGAATTCCTTGCTGTAGGGACTGTCGGCGCCGAGCGCCTCATGCAGGAAGGCGATACAGCCGACGCGCCATTCGCGAAACTCCGCCGCGTCGACGAACTCCTGGCGCGACACCTCCGAGCGATAGCGCCCTTCAACCAGGGCCTTCGCCCGTTCGCTCAGTTGCGCCAGCCGTTCCCGGACCAGATCGAGGTTCACGCAGCGGAGCTTATTGGCGGCAACGACCGCGTGTAAAGTCTCGCCGCCGCGTCCCCGCGATTCCGATCAGGCCTTCCAACGCGGGGTGGACCGCTTGAATCCCTCGAACAGGCTGGCGCGACGCGCGGTTTGCCCCGTGTCCACGCAACGCCATCCGTCGTGCTCGCGGGTCCATCGTCGAAACAGGCGGTCGATGCCCCCGCCCCAGTTGTCGAGATGAACAAAGATCCGCTCGCCGTCTTGAGTCTTAAGCCTGACCAGCTTTCTCATCGCCGAACCTCGACTGCGTATTCGCTAAAGAATCCCGAGTGGAACTCTGCAAATCATCTTCTCGCTTCGTTCAGGCTGCCCAGAGGTTCAATGAATATCTTTGATATCACAAAAGAGCGAATTGTCAACTTTACAATGACACAATAAGTCTACAGTTATTGCGACTTTCGTCTGCGCTGCATGAAGCAATATAGCATCCTAATTAACCTCGTCGCGCATTGACGTGCAAAAGTGGACTTATTTTTCACCCGAACGAATCGTCTCCCACAATAAAAAAGGCCGCCCGAACACGTTCGGACGGCCCTTTTGCCCATTCGCCGGCCCAACCGTGGAGTCGGCCCGGCAGCAACCCGGAGGAATCAGCCCAGCTGGCTGCCCACAACTGATACGAAACTGACACAGCGACCCGGCTGTCCGCCGAGATTGTGCGTCAGTCCGACTTTGGGATCGTTGATCTGCCGCGGACCCGCCTCGCCGCGCAGTTGCAACCACATCTCGTACATCATCCGCAGGCCCGACGCGCCGATCGGATGGCCGAACGACTTCAGCCCGCCGTCCGGATTGACCGGCAACCGGCCTTCAAGGTCAAAGAAGCCCTCGAGCACGTCCTGCCATGCCGTCCCACGCGAGCTGAATCCCAGGTCCTCGTAGAGCACCAGCTCGGTCGGCGTGAAGCAGTCGTGTACTTCGGCAAGGCTCACCTGTTCGCGCGGCCTGGTGATACCGGCTTGCGCGTAAGCGTCCTTGGCCGAAGCCACCACTTCCGGGAAGGTCGTGAAATCGTACTCCTGCGACAGCGGGCCTTCTGCCGGACCGGCGACGAACGACAGCGCCTTGATATAGATCGGGTTCTTGCAGTACTTGTGCGCGTCCTCCGCCCGCACCACGATCGCGGCCGCCGATCCGTCCGACACGCCCGAGCAGTCCATTATCCCGAGCGGGTCGGCGATCTTGGGCGAATTCCTGATCGTTTCGATCGGCACTTCCTTCTGGAATTGCGCCTTGGGATTGCGCGCGCCGTTCTTGTGGTTCTTCCACGCGATCCGCGACAGCACGTCCTTGCCCTTGTCGGGGTCGAGTCCGTACTTCTTGAAGTAGGCGGGCGCGAGCAGCGAGAACAGCGCCGGCGGCGTCATCGACGCGGGCGTGCCGTCATTGGGCGGATTGCTCATCACCAGGCCCGAGAAGCCCGAGTCCTTCAGCTTCTCCACCCCGATCGCCATCGCGACATCGAACGCGCCCGAGGCCACCGCGTAGCACGCCTGGCGCAGCGACTCCGAACCCGTCGCGCACATGTTCTCGACTCGCGTTACCGGCTTGTACTGAATCTTGAGCGGTTCGGAGAGCGTCAGCCCTGACACTCCTGACCCCATCGTGCCGAGCCAGTAGGCATCGATATCGTTGGGATCGACCCCGGCCGATTCGTAAGCGGCGTAGCCCGCCTCGCACAGCAAATCTTCGGCGCCCTTGTCCCAATGCTCGCCGAATTTGGTGCAGCCCATTCCGACGATCGCGACGCGGTCCTTGATTCCCCTGCTTGCCATGAAGCTTTCCTCCTGCGGCGGTTAGCGCTTGGGGCGCGCCTTCCAGAAATAGTTATGGACGCCGTCGGCCGTAAACAGCCGGCGGAAGGTCATCTCCACTTCGTCGCCTATCGAAACCTTGTCGGGGTCGCAGTCCGTCATCTCGCACAGAAAGCGGCCGCCGCCCTCGTAATCGATCACGACGTTAATCGTAGGCGGATTGAGCGAATACGCCAAGCGGTCAATCGCGTAGGTCGCGATCCGCCCCGTGCGGTCGGCAAACTCGTACGGCTCCATCTGATCGAACTTGCGGCACTTGACGCATACCCGCTGCGGCGGCAATTGCGGCGTCCCGCACGCTTTGCAGCGCGATCCGACCAGTCCGAACTTCCACTTCTCCGAACGCAGCATCGGCGGCGCCGCCGGCCTCTCCGGGTCAGGACGCCGTGGCGGTTCCGTCGGCAGAATCTCGCGCCACTTGAGGTAGTTGCCGTAGGTGACGTCGCCCTTGGATTCCACCATCCGGCCCACCGAATGGGCCGGGCGGAACGCCGCCGCCCGCGGCGTCACTCGCAGCACGATCGCGTCGGCCCCGTCGGCGACAGTCGCCATCAGGATCCGATCACCCGGTTTGCACGACGGCAGCACCGCCGTCAGCATCAGCCCGGCGTGCGCCGCCCCGGTCTGGCCCACCGTCAGGCCGAAGCTGTCGGCCATCCGGGCGGGATCAAGCTTCGCCGCCCGCGCAAACTCGTCGACCGCGCGCGGATTGGGCGCGTCGAGAATCACGCGGGCGATATCTGCCGGCTTGGCGTTCGCCTTCTCGAGCACGCTGGTGACCACTTTCCCAAACAGTGGCGCGTACGCCTGCGTCAGCGCGAAACGCTCCTCCCACGAATGGCCGAAGCGCTCATCGGGATTACGCCAGGTGTCGAGATATTCGCGCGTGAGCGACACCGACGCTTCGACCTCGGCGATTACGTTGTCGTTGCCCATGATAAACGCCGCCGCGCCGTCGCCGCCCTGCTGTTCGACCCGCCCCTCGGGCGCCCCGAGACGGCAGTCGGCGATAGCCAGTGCGGCGCAGCCGCCGTTGCTTTTCGCCGCGTCTGTGGCTTGCAGGATTCCGGTAAGGCCGGCGCGAATCGATCCGGTCACATCGGCGGCGCGAATTTCGATCGGCAGCCGAGCTGCGGCGCCGACGATCGCGGCGCTGAGTTTCTCGGCGTAGGGCGGTGTCGTCGTGGCGAACAACAGCGAGTTGGGCACGACACCCGGCGCGCCTTTGAGCGCGTCGCGCAACGCCTCCACCGCCATCGAGACGCTGTCCTCGTCGAAACTGGCGATCGCCTTCTCGCCCTTGCCCGCCGGCGTCCCGAGCACCGCGGCGATCGCGGCGCGCTTGAGTCGGCGATAGGGAATGTATGATCCGTAGGAAACGATTCCGGCCATGCCCGGCATTAAAGGCCCGATACCCCTTCGCGGTCAACCTGCGGCGCAGTCCCTCACTCAATGGGACTCAACAAAATTTTGGCGATCTTGCGCGGCGGAAAAGGACTCGAGGTCAGGCTGCGCGGCTCCCGCGGCCGGCGCCCGTTGAACGAATCAGCACTTCGGCCGGAATCCCGAAATGTTCGTGCAAGCGCCGGATCATCTCCAGCGAGAGTGCACGCTTGCCCTGCATCACCTCGTACACGCGGCTGCGGCCGCCCATCACCCCGATCGGTGCCCGCGAGTCGAGTCCCTGCTGCTCGAGCCGAAATCGAATCGCGTCAATCGGGTCGGGCGCGTCGATCGGGAAATGCTTCCGCTCCTACACTTCGACCAGCGTCGCGAGCACGTCCAGCCGATCGCCTTGGGCGGTTCCCTGCCTGGCACCCCATAGACCCTCGATCTCCCGCAGCGTCCGCCCGTAATCCGCTTTGGTCCGAACCGGCCTAATCTCCATACTGAATGGTCCTTGCGTCGACCTTATCGTAGTCCTGGTGTGGCCCAATCCACTTGATAAACACTATCTCTCGGCGATAGCGTCGGCAGTGTAGGAGTGTTCCCAAGATGGGAACAAGCGGCGCTAACGCGGGCCGGCGCCGGCTCCGCGCGCCCGGCGCTCGCTCTCTACGAACAGGCGTTCGTACACAGGGTCCACAAGACGCTCGCGCGTCTTCGCCGCCATTTGTGTCTTCGATTTCTGGCGCTTGAAAGGCCGCTCGTAACGAGAATGTCCGGCGGTCTACTTCCCCTTGAACAGGGAGTACGCTCGTGGCGCGTTCCTGCTCAGGTAGGTGCGCATCGTCTCCACGCCCTTGCCTTCGGCTATGATCTCCCAGCCTTCCGCCGACGGCTTTTGCACGTGCCAATCATTCGTCTCGATCTTGATTATCGCGGTCGCGCCCCGCCCTACGTCGGCGCTCGCGCGCCTGCCGAAGGTGCGAAGCTCGATGCCGAATTCGCTGAACATGTACCGCCAGTAATCCCACACCGGGCGTTGAAACGGTCTCGGCTGCGGCCGCATCTCACACTGACCCAACCGGTAACGCTCCATCAGCACGTCCGCCAGACGGCTTGCATTCTGTGCCTCCGCCTCTGAGGCTCCACGGTCCGTGCTGTATTCGCGCAAGAGCCTGACCCTGCGCATCACGTCGTCAATTTTCATTCCGGCGCTCTCCAGATTTTCGCCATGCAGCCGATCCAGTAGCGGCCGAGCGCTTCATAGCGGTTGCGATTAAGTCCGGCCGACTCTGCTTAAGAATGCCATAGGCGCCACTAAAGAGCAATAAAGAATCTTTTAGATTACGACAGGTAAATATGAAATTTGTACGGCTAACTTAACTAAATGAGCGAATTTGGGTTTGAATTGTCGAAAACAATTATCTTCATCGATTGCGCAGAGTTCGCCATCCCAAGGCAGCCGGCCCGGCGCCTGTCCAACCACTTAACCCTCCATAATCGTGTTGAGCAGTTCCCAAATCTTCTCCCGCACGGCAAGTCAATGAAGATCACCATTCTGGACGACTGCCAGGACGCGGTCCCGAACGCTTCGAGCCTTCAGCAAGCTCGACGGCCATGATGTGACCATCTGGAACGATCACGCCAGCGATGTCAACTTGCTGGCGGACCGGGTCAAGGACACCGAGGTCCTGGTACCAATCCGGCAATTGAACGATGCGACCCGCGGAATCGTCACGCTTGCCGACCTTTCGCGGATGGAACCGACTGCACTGATCGTCAACACCAGCCGCGCCGGCTGGTTGCGCTAGGGGGCGCTCGAAGCCGCCTGGCGCGCCGGACGCCCCGGGATGGCGGCAGTCGACGTGTTCTACGAAGAACCGGTCTTCGGCGGCAACGATCCGCTGCTCCATATACACGATACACGATGTGATCTGCACGCCCTCTGAGCTACGTCGAGCGCGCCGAGATGTAGGGGATGTTCGGCGTGATCTTCGACTAGATCGTCGCCTACGCCAATGGCACCCCGACCGACGTGGTCAATCCTGAAGCTCTGTCCAAAAAGATGGGTTAAGAAGAAGAGGACCGGGGCCAGATTTGGAGCGCGCGGAGGGAATTGAACCCCCGTTCAACCGGGTTGCCGCCGGTGCCCTCACCTGCTTGGGTACGCGCGCATCGAATCCGGCCTCGCTAAAACTCCTTGATAGCAACTTAAGGACTGTTTAACGTAATCTTCGGCTGTTGTCCAGATTATCCTACAAGATTCTACACTAGTCCTGATACCTTTTAGCCCTTCAAACACCTAGCAAATCAACAGCAATGTACAACTTAGAGTTTACGTTAAGCAGTTTGTGAACAGCTTCTTCAACGAACGGGAACCACTTCTAATTGCGGAACAG
>DASPQS010000037.1:0-5045 GCA_035624865.1 Binataceae bacterium (SeqCode)
TCAAGGTCGGCAGCGCGGTGCTGTCCGAAGCGGCGGGGCTGCGCCCCGACGTGATCGAAGATCTGGCGAGGCAGATCGATTCGATCGTGCGCGGCGGGCGCGAAGTCGTGCTGGTGACGTCGGGGGCGATCGCGGCGGGTCGGGCGCGGCTGGGACGGCGTGCGGCGACGATCGCGGAGAGGCAGGCGGCGGCGGCGACCGGGCAGATCGAGCTGATGCGGCAGTGGGCGAAGGCGTTCGACGCGCGCGGGCGCACGGTCGGGCAATTACTGCTGACGCATCAGGACGTGGCCGAACGCAAGCGCCGACTGAACGCGATGCATACGATCCAGACGCTGATCGCGGCGGACGTGATCCCGATTATCAACGAGAACGATACGGTCGCGGTCGAAGAGATCCGGATGGGCGACAACGACGTGTTGTCGTCGCTGGTGGCCGGGATGGTGCAGGCGGACCTGCTGATTATCCTGAGCGACGTGGCGGGAGTGTTGACGGGCGATCCGCGCAAGCGGCCGGATGCGCGGCTGATCCCGCTGATCACGGATCCGGAGGCGGAGATGCGCGGGCTGGTCGCGGAGAGCGCCGGGCCGTTGGGAAGCGGCGGGATGGCGACGAAGCTCAAGGCGGCGCGCCAGGCCGCGCGCGCGGGGATCAGCGTGATAATCGCGTCGGGGCGTAGCGGCGATGCGCTCGAGACAGCGCTTAATCCGGCGCGCGAAAGCGGGACGTTGATCCTGCCGGCGCGCACGAGGCTCAAGAGCCGCAAACATTGGATCGCGTTCGCGTTGCGTCCGGCGGGCGTGCTGGCGGTCGATCACGGGGCGGCCGACGCGCTGCGATCGAAAGGGCGGAGCCTGCTCGCGTCGGGGATTCGGGAAGTGCGGGGGGACTTCGCGAGCGGGGATTGCGTCAGCCTGCTGGACAGCGAGGGGGTCGAGTTCGGGCGCGGCCTGGTGAATTATCCGGCGGCGGATGTGCTAAAGGTCAAGGGCCGGCGATCGGAGGAGATTGCGCGCCTGCTCGGCTACAAGGTCGCCGACGAAATCGTCCATCGCGACAACTTTGTGCTGATCGAAGACCTGGCATGAATCTCGAACGCGAAATTCTCGACGGCCTGCGGGCGGCGCGCGCGGCCGCGCACAGCCTCGCGCTGGCTCCGACCGAACGCAAGAACCAGGGGCTTAGTGCGCTGGCCAAGGCGCTGCGCACAGCAATCCCGGAGATCCTGGCGGCGAATCGCGAGGACCTCGAAGCGGCGCGCGACGGCGGGGCCGGCGGCGCCTTCCTCGAGCGGATGACGCTCAATCCCGACCGGGTCACCGCGATGGCGCGCAGCGTCGAGGAGGTGGTCGCGCTGCCCGATCCGGTGGGCGAGGTGATGGCGAAATGGAACCGGCCCAACGGGCTCGAAATTTCGCAGGTCCGAGTGCCGCTTGGCGTGATCGCGATCATTTACGAATCGCGCCCTAACGTTACGGTCGACGCGGCCGTGCTGGGGTTCAAATCGGGCAACGCGGTCGTGCTGCGGGGCGGGCGCGAGGCGATGACCACCAACGCTTTGCTGGCGCGGCTGGTGGCAGATGCGATTGGCGGCGCCGGCCTCGATGCGAATTCGATAATGTTCGTGCGCAATCCTGACCGCGAAGTGATTCAGATCTTGAAGCGCCATCCGGAAGTCGTCGACCTCATAATCCCGCGAGGCGGCAAGGAGTTGAAGGAAGCGCTCGCTGGATCCGCGGTGCCGGTGCTGCCGCATTTCGACGGCATTTGCCATACGTACGTTGACCGGGCGGCTAACCTCAAGATGGCGGAGGAGATTTGCTTCAACGCGAAGTGCAGCCGCCCGTCGGTCTGCAACGCGATGGAGACCATGCTGGTGCATCGCGAGATTGCGGGGCGGTTCCTGCCGGCGATGGCGGCGCGTTTGCGGGAGGCGGGGGTCGATTTACGAGTTGACGAAGACGCACGCGCGCTGATTCCGTCCGCGAGGCCCGCGGTACCCGAGGATTGGGATACCGAGTATCTCGACCTGATCCTGGCGATCAAGGTTGTTGATTCGCTCTCGGAGGCGATCGAGTTCATCGGACGCCATGGATCGGGGCTGGCCGACGCGATAGTTACCGAGGACGAGAGGGCGGCTGCCCGCTTTGAGCGCGAGGTCGATTCGGCTACGGTGTACGTGAATGCGTCGACGCGTTTTACCGACGGGTTCGAATTTGGCTTCGGAGCCGAAACCGGAATTTCGACCAACCGGCTGCACGCACGGGGACCGATGGGTCTGCGCGAGTTGACGACGTACAAGTACCTGATTCGCGGGAACGGCCAGGTCCGCAACTGAGCAAACCCTGAACTTTTGGTTTAAATTTTGCCCTCGCGTCGGCTGAATTCGCTGGTAAACTCAATTCTGGGGAATCCGCTGGAGCCGAGGACGAAACGGGCGAGCCACCCGTGATCGGGAGGACACGATGCGCATAGGTCTGTTCGGCGGGAGTTTCAACCCGATTCACTTCGGCCATCTGCGCGCGGCCGAAGAGGTGCGCGAGGCTCTTAACCTCGACCTCGTCTATTTTATCCCGGCCGCGATGCCGCCGCACAAGCCCGAGGGCAAGCTCGCCCCCGCCGACCATCGGCTACAGATGGTGCGCGTGGCGACCAAGGGCAACCGCCATTTCATGGTCGCCGATATCGAAGTCCGGCGGGCCGGCCGTTCCTTTACGATAGACACGGTGCAGTATTTTCGCTCCACGATGCGCGGGCAGCCGGAAATGTTCCTGATGATGGGGGCCGACCAGTTCGCCGAGTTCGATACCTGGAAGGATTGCGAGGAACTCAGCCGGTTGTGCAATATCGTGGTGCACACGCGCTTGCGAGCAGGCGAGGAACCTAGCGGGCATGATGCTGAAGCGGCGGTGTCTCAGGCTTCCCTTGCGATGGCAAACCGCTTTGGCTACATTAAGCGCGACAAGCAGTACGTGAATACGAGCGACCATACGCTTGATTTTATCGCGACTACCTACTTCCCGATTTCGGCCACGCTGATCCGGCGCAAAGTGGCCGCGCACGAATCAATTCTCTATTTGTTGCCGTACGATGTCTCGGACTATATCCAACGGCATGGGCTTTACTGACTTCCTAAAAACGCTGCCAGAGCCGTCGCCGATTACGATTCGGCGCTATCGGAGGCCGGTTCGTATCAGGCTGCGCCTCATGGTCTTGTGACGGATTCGCTCAAGAAAGCATTGGCCGCAGTCGAAGCGGCGCTCGAAAAAAAGGCCTACGACCTGGTGGTCCTCCAGGTCGGGCATCTGAGCTCTATCGCCGATTATTTCATCATCGCGACTGGCCGCTCCGACATCCAGGTGCAGTCAATCGCGCGCGGGATTGAGGAAAGGATGGACCGCGAACAGGAGCGCCCGATCGCGATCGAGGGTATGAAACACGGCCATTGGGTCGTGCTCGACTACGCTGACGTTGTGATCCACGTCTTCTTCCAACCCGCACGCGAGTTCTATCGGCTGGAGCGGAACTGGACCGATGCGCAGGAGGTCGCGCTGCCTGAGCCCTACCGTTCGCAGGCGCACGATCTGACGCTACGCGCGATAGGTTAGCGTAATATCGCCAAGTTTGGCTATTTTTTGCATAGCTAAGGCTATGCTTTAATGCGCAAAAGCGTCAAGATACCGGCTGCGGGGCTTCGGTGGGCGTCCGCAAGGCTGTCGAGGCGCGAGCGAGGCAATGATGAACGAGAGCGGCGACAATCTGACGGTCGTGCGGAAACAGTTCCGGCGGCAGGCGGAAGTCTACGCCACTATGCCCGTCGTAACTGACCCCAAGTTGCTCGACTTTATTGTTTCGATTTCCGGCGTCAGGAAGACAGACTGCGTGCTCGACCTGGCGAGCGGGCCGGGCTTTGTCGCGATGGCGTTTGCGTCGCATTGCGCACGCGTCGTGGGCATCGACGCGACCGACCGCTTCGTCCAGCGCGCCCGTGGCGAAGCCGGGCGGCGCGGGCTATCGAACGTTTCGTTTGCGGTGGGCGATGCCGAGCACATGGCTTTTCCCTCCGAGAGCTTCGATCTCGCGGTTTGCCGCTTTGCGTTTCACCACTTCCCGCGGCCGGCGGAGGTCGTAGCCGAGATCGGGCGGGTGACGCGGCCGCGCGCGACCATCGTGATTCTCGACCTGCTGGCTTCCGAGGATCCGGTGCGGGCCGAGTACCACAACCGGCTCGAGCGGTTGTGCGACCCGTCGCACGCACGGGCCCTGCCGGCGTCGGAGTTCGAACAGATTTTCGCCCGGCAGCGGCTCGAGATTGTCTACAAACAGACGCGCAAAGACGACTTCAGCATGGAGGAATGGATCGCACATGGTGCGCCGTCGCGGGAGAACACCGCGAAGATCGTGGAGTTGATGGAAGCGGCGGTCGAGGGTGACAAGGCGGGGCTGAGAGTGCGGCGCGAAAACGGCAAACTCTGCTTCAGCCTGACGGGCGCGAGCTACGTTCTGCGCAAGCGTCCGTAACGGCCCACAGGAGTAATTGTGACACCCCTCAACCAGATTCTCCTCGCATCGCTTTACACCTTGGCGGGCGCAGTGTTCCTGGTATGGCCGCGCCGCGTGCAGGCGTTCGTCCTCAGCCAGAGCCAGAATGTGAGCGAGGGCTATCAGGGCCTGCTCAATTTCGTGGGCTCGCGCCGTTATGTCTGGATACTGCGGCTGGTCGGCGTGCTTTCCGCGATCGCGGCGATCCTGCTGGTCGATTCGGCGATGCACCCGCGCGTGACAATCGGGGCCCCGCAACGCTACATTCAGGTGGATACGATCCGTCGCATCTGAACTTCAGCGATGCGCCCTGACGCGCGAGGTACCGATGAGCGACACTGCGGAGAGGATTTCCACCGCTCAACAGCAATTCCGCCGCCGACCCAGCGCCTATGCGATGGCGCCGACGCCGTTTGACCGCAAGTTTTTCGGTTTCATGATCTCGATTTCGGGTGCGGGCAAAGGCGACCGCGTGCTCGACGTTGCCTGCGGCGCGGGCTCCG
>DASPQS010000038.1:0-5535 GCA_035624865.1 Binataceae bacterium (SeqCode)
ACGTATTCCCGCGCCCACGCAGGTGAAATCGAAACGATACCGGCGCTCGGCGAATTCACGAGTGCGCTCCGCCTCGACCGGCACATCGGCCATAATCGCGCGCCCCACGTTGCGCTTGTTCCGCCCGAAAACCGAGCTGCGCACCCGGCTGCCACTGCCGTCGGCCCCCACCAGCACCGCCGCCTCGAAGACACCGCGATCCGTCACCAGCCGCACGCCGCCGCCGTCCTGCGCCGCCTCGAGCACGCGTGTCTGCTCGATTATATCCACCCCGCGCTCGCGCGCGCCGCGCACGAGCCGCGCGTCGAACTCGTCGCGCCGGACGATCGTACACAACGGCTCCCGCGCCTCGCCGAGCTCCACCGTCCCGGCCTCGGTTCGCGCCGTAACGTTGAATACCTCGACCGCCGGCACCTCCAGCGCCAGTCCCAGCTCCGCGAGCGCCATCAGCGTGCGCGGAATCAGGCCCCCCGCGCATACCTTGACCCTCGGATGCCTCCCCTTTTCGATGACGCCAATCCGCCCGGCAAGCTCCGGCCGCCGCCGGACCAGGTGAAGCGCCGTCGCGATCCCCGCTGGTCCGGCGCCCGCGATCAGTACCTCATACCGCGAAGTAGCGCTCATGCTAAGGGTGAAATATTTCACACGGGGACCAGGACGGTCCCCGCGTGTAGCCACTGCCTGCGATACCCGAAGGGCGTTCAGCCCTCCGGATTGATCACCGTGTAGAGCGTCGAGTCGCCGCGCTGGACCAGCAGCAGTGCCGACTTCTTACCCTTCTGCGCGCTCTTGGCGAGCGTGGCGAAATCATCGGCCGTCGCGACCTTCTGGTGGTCGACCTCGAGGATAAGGTCTCCCGGTTGCAGACCGGCCTCCTGCGCCGGCGAATCCGGCTTGACCCCGCGAATTACCACACCCTTCGCGTTGGAAACGCCGATCTGGCGCGCGATTTCCGGCGTCAGGTCCTGCACCGTGAGACCCCAGTTCGAGCCGGGTGTCCCTGCGCCCTCCGCACTCGCGACCTGCTGCTCTTTCAACTCAGCGACCGTCACGTCGACCGTCGTGTGCTTGCCGCCTCGGATCAGTTCAACCGGGACTTTCCTGCCGATCGGAGTCTGCGCCACCAGCTCGGGCAACTCGTGTTCATCGTGAACCACGTCGCTTCCGAATCTGACGATGATGTCCCCGCGCTGGATTTCCGCCTTCGCGGCAGGACCGGTCTTATCGACACCTGCGACGAGTGCGCCGGTGGGCTCAGGCAAGCCGAACGATTTGGCCAGGTCGGGAGTCACCTCCTGAATTTCGACACCGAGCCAGCCGCGCACCACCCGGCCATGCTCCTTGAGCTGATCCATCACGTTCTTGGCGAGATCGATCGGAATCGCGAAGCCGATTCCCGCGTTGCTGCCGGTGCTGCTGTAGATCGCGGTATTGATTCCGATCACCTCGCCCTGCGTGTCGAAAAGTGGGCCCCCGGAATTGCCCGGATTGATCGAGGCATCGGTCTGAATGAAGTTGTCGTAGTTGCCGCCCAGAGCGCGTCCCTTCGCGCTGATGATTCCCGAGGTTACCGTCAGGTTGAAGCCGAAGGGACTGCCGATCGCGAGCACCCAGTCACCGACTTCGGCTTTGCCGGAGTGGCCCAGCGACGCGTACGGCAGCGGCTGCTTGGTGTCGATCTTGATCAGCGCGAGGTCGGTCTTCGGATCCTTGCCGATCACCTTTGCGGTGAATTCCCGCTTGTCCATCAGCGTCACGTGGATTTCATCGGCGCGACCCACCACATGATTGTTGGTCATGATGTAGCCGTCGGGCGACACAATCACGCCCGAACCGAGACCGTGCTCTTTGAATTGACGCGGCATCTGACCGAAGAAGTGACGGAATTGCTCGAACGGATCTTGCCCGCCAAACGGACCGCCGAATGGACCTCCGCCACCTCCTCCACCACCACCGCCTCCTCCGGGGCCACCGCCTTCACCTTCTCCGCCGCCGGGCCCCTCCTCGGGTCCGCCGAACGGAAATCCGGTCGTCTTGACCTCCTGGGTCACCGCGACGTTGACCACCGTCGGCATCACGCGTTTGACCAGCGGCGCCCACGTCGGCAGCGCTACACCCTTCTCGGTCGGTTCTGGCGCATTCGCCGGAGCCGGTTGATGGCTTTGAACGACCGCCGTCTGGGAAGGCACAACCCCTTGGGGTTTGGGGCCTTCTTCGCCGGAACCCCACGGAAATTGGAACGCGCCAGCGTTTGCGAATGCTACCGCAATCCCTAGTACAACGCCGCCGGCGACCGCGGCGAAAGTTCTGCCCATGCATCCCTCCTGGGTCGCCGGGGCCGGTTGGGAATTGTGTCCGGCTGCGGCGAAACCTCTAAGTTTCAGACGATAATCGTGCGCCGAAATTCAAGATCGTAGCCATCGAACCTCCGTTCGATACCTCCAATCCCTTCACGGCCGGCTGCCGCGCTCGGGCCGTGCAAAGCCCGAAATGATTCCCGTTTATTCTAAACGAAAAGATGCGCCGCATGAACAGCGCTCATGAGGCCTATTCTCGCCTCGGCCTGACCGCACCGGACGCCCATGCTTGACAGCCCGCAGGCGGCGCGCGACCTTTGGCCCTGTTACTCGATCATTAAACAGGCGCTGCGATTGGCCGAACGCGGTCAGCGCCGGCGCGATCCGGACCGGAGAGTTACATGCAGTACACGAAGCTGGGAAATACCGGCACTACTGTCTCGCGCATCTGCCTCGGATGCATGACCTATGGCGGCGGCGAGCAGCCGAAGTGGGCGATGCGGCGGGACTGGGCGCTCGGCGCCGAGGAAGCGCGCGAGCATTTCGCCCTCGCGCTCGAATCGGGCGTCAACTTCTTCGACACAGCCGACGTCTACTCGATCGGTGCGAGCGAGGAGATCACCGGGCGCTGGCTCAACGAGATGGCCTCGCGCGACGACATCGTGGTCGCTACCAAGGTGCACGGCGCGATGGGGCCGGGGCCGAACCGCCGCGGACTCAGCCGCAAACATATCATCGAGGCCTGCGAGAATTCCCTGCGCCGCCTCAGGATGGACTACATCGACCTCTACCAAATCCACCGCTGGGACTACTCGACTCCGATCGAAGAGACGCTCGAGGCGCTCGACTCACTCGTGCGCGCTGGCAAGGTGCGCTACCTCGGCGCGAGCAGCATGGCCGCGTGGCAGTTTTCCAAGGCGCTGTACACGGCCAAAGAGCACGGATGGCATCGCTTCGTCGCGATGCAGAACCATTACAACCTCATCTATCGCGAGGAGGAACGCGAGATGATCCCGCTCTGCATCGATCAGGGCGTGGCGCTGATTCCGTGGAGCCCGCTCGCGCGCGGATTCTTTGCCGGCAACCGCCGGCCGGGAAGCGGCGCCGCTATGACCAAGCGGGCGCAAACCGACGACTTCGCCCGCAACATGTATTTTCATGAGAACGATTTCGAAGTAGCCGACGCGGTCGCCGCGGTGGCGAAGCAGCGTGGCGTCACTCCCACCCAGATGGCGTGCGCGTGGATCCTGCACGCGCCCGGAGTGACCGCGCCCATTATCGGCGCCACCAAGATGCATCATCTCAAGGAGCTTTTCGACGCGGTCGATATCAAGCTCAGCGCCGAGGAGGTCGCCGCGATGGAGAAGCCGTATCGGCCCCATCCGATTATCGGACACGAACAGCCGCGCCCGGCCAAAATGATTTAGTGAAGAGCTGGCGGCGCGCAGATGCCGCCACAGACATATTGCCGGGGGGGATTGTGCTCATTCCTCCCGGCAACCCGAAACACGGGTACCCGGATATTTATCCGCGGGCTTTTCTTGCACCCATGTGGATCGCGCAGAGATTGGGCAGCCCCATCCGCTCATAGTAGCGCTGATGGTATTCCTCGGCGGGGTAGAACTCCGACGCGGGCGTTATCTCCGTTACGATCGGATCTTCAAGCTGCCCCGACTCTTCCAGCCGGCGCTTTGACGCTTCCGCGGCTCTTCGCTGGCTCTCGTCGTGATAGAAAATCGCCGACCGATATTGTGTCCCGACGTCGGGCCCCTGGCGATTGAGCGTTGTCGGATCGTGAATCGCCCAAAAGACATCGAGCAGGGTTTCGTAGGAGACGCGTGAAGGATCGAATTCGATCTCGACCGCTTCGGCGTGACCGGTTCGGCCCGTGCAAACCATCTCGTAGCTCGGATCTTTGTAATGTCCGCCGATGTAGCCGACCGTCGCATCGACGACGCCCTCGACCTCGCGGAAGCTCGCCTCGGGTCCCCAGAAACATCCAGCGGCAAAGGTGGCCTTCTTGTTCTCCGTCGTCATTCTCGCAACCAAACCGGCTTCTCACATCGGCCCCCGCGGCCGCGGCAGCTCGGCGTAACGGCAATCGACCAGTTCATGCTTCAAGAGTCAAGCTCATTAAGGTTCTTTTGCGCAATCCCCGCCGTCACTTTTGGACCGGTCGCGTGCACGTCCCGCTCCGCCGTTTCACGCGATGCCATCCTAGTTGTCAAACTGAGCGCATAATGGCATAACCTCGGCCGAGAAAGCACGGCAATCCGGGCCGCTTCCGGAGCCAACTCTCAAGATTCCAGTGCAATCCGTTTGGTGGGGCCGGCTCGCAATGATCGCGTTCGCGCTCGCCCTGCTCTATCCGCTATACGGTCTTTTTGCCCCGGTCGGATCGTGGCAATGGGACGGCAGCATACCGGGTTCGACCGCCGCTGCCGTTCGCGTCTCGCTCGTGCTGAGCGGAGCTGCGCTGCTGATCGATATGGCCCTGGGCACGCCGGTGGCATGGTACCTGGCGCATCGCGCCGGACGCGATCGCGTGGTGTGGGAAGCCGCAATACTGGTTTCGGTACTGATGCCCCCGTTGGCGCTGGGAATTTTGCTCTCGCTGGCGTTCGGTCCGCAGACGGCGCCTGGCGCCTGGCTGCTCAGGATCGGCGTGCCAACCAGCAACAGCACAACCGCCTTCGTCACGACCCAGGTTTACGCCAGCATCGGCTATTATATCGTGGCGGCACGGGCCGCCTTGGCGGCCGTGCCGCGCGACCTCGAAATGATGGCCGGGTTGCTCGGATTGAATCCCTTGCAGGTTTTTCGGCGCGTCACCTTTCCGCTCGCAAGGCTGGGCCTTGCCGCCGCGCTCAGTCTTGCCTGGGTGCGCGCGGTGGGAGAATTTGGCGCCGTAATCATCACATCTTACTATCCGAGCGGAATGCCGGTTCAGCTCTGGATCAACCTCCAGGACGCCGGCATGCCCGCCGTGCTCCCCTTGCTGGTCGTCTTCCTGTTGACCGCGCTGCCCTTGCCGTGGCTGGTTCATCTGCTCGCGCGGGCGCGCTACCTCGATGCTTGAAGCGCACATCGTCAAGCACCGGACCGCCTTCACCGTGGACGTCCGGCTGCGGATGGGACGAGGCGAACGGCTGGCCCTGTTCGGCGCTTCGGGAGCCGGCAAGAGCACGGTGCTGTCATGCCTGGCGGGATTCGAGGATCCTGACGCCGGTGAGATTCG
>DASPQS010000039.1:0-6023 GCA_035624865.1 Binataceae bacterium (SeqCode)
GCATCAACCATGACCTGGCGCGCCGCCAGAAGGGTTACGGGCGGGGCGGACGGATGGCGATCGAGCGCGATGAAGTGCGGGTGGTATCCGGGATTCGCTTCGGGCGCACGACGGGCAGTCCAGTCACTTTCATCGTCGAAAACCGCGACTTCAAAAATTGGGAGAAGCGGATGTCGGCCGACCCGCGCGACCGGGGCGAGGCGAAAGCGGTTACGCGCCCGCGCCCGGGCCACGCCGATCTCGCAGGCGTGCTCAAGTACAACCTCGATGATATTCGCGACGTGCTCGAACGGGCCTCCGCACGCGAGACTACTGCGCGGGTAGCGATCGGCGCCTTCGCCAAACAACTCCTGGCGCCGTTCGGAGTCAACCTGCTCGGATACGTGGTCAGCATCGGATCGACTGAGGCGCTAGTTCCATCTGACATTGCGATCGATCAGCTTGCGCGCGTGACCGAGGAGTCGCCGGTGCGGGTCGCGGACGCCGGGGCCGAACACACAATCATCGCGGAAATCGACGAATGCAAGAAATCCGGGGACACCCTCGGCGGCATCGTGGAAGTCGTCGCGACGGGCTTGCCAACCGGACTGGGCAGCCATGTTCAATGGGACCGCAAGCTTGACGGCCGCATCGGCCACGCCCTGATGAGCCTGCAGGCGGTCAAAGGGGTAGAGTTCGGGATGGGTTTCGGCGCGGCGCGCGTTCGCGGATCTCAGTTGCATGATGAAATCGGCTATGACTCCGCAGCCCGGCGTTTCACTCGCCATTCCAACAACTCCGGCGGTACCGAAGGGGGCATGACCACGGGCGAGCCGTTGCGCGTGCGGGTCGCGTTCAAGCCGCTTTCCACCTTGATGCGTCCGCTGCGCTCGGCCGACATAAGGACCAAGGCCGAGGCCGCGGGTACGATCGAGCGATCGGACGTGTGCGCGATTCCGGCAGCGGCAGTGATCGCCGAAGCCGTGGTCGCATACGAGGTTGCTGACGCGTTCCTCGAGAAGTTCGGCGGCGATTCGCTGGCCGAGATTACCCGCAACTACGCGGGATACCTCGAGCAGGTGCGCAATTATTGAACGCGCTTCGGGTACAATGGCGCCGAAGCTAATCCTCACTGGCTTCATGGCCACCGGGAAGAGCGTGGTAGCGCGTGCGCTGGCGCGGCGCCTGTGCTGGCGCCTGCTCGACTGTGATGCGGAAATCGTGAAACGCGCGGGCAAACCCATTCCGGAGATCTTCCGCCACTACGGCGAGGCCCATTTCCGGGCGCTCGAACGTGCCGTCATCGCGGAGGTTGCGAGCGAGCGCCGCCGCTGCCCGCAGTGCGGCCGGCCGCTGCCGGCCGTTATCGCAACCGGCGGCGGTGCACTCGTCGACCAGGCGAATTTCACGGCGCTCAACCGCGCCGGCGTCATCGTCTGTCTCGTGGCGCGTCCGGAGGTCATCGCAAAACGGGTTGGCCCCACGGCGAAATCGCGTCCGATGCTGATGCAGGGCGGCAAGCCCCTCAACCAGCGGATCGCCGAATTGATCGAGGCGCGCGGCGAGGCTTACCGCCGTGCGCCGCTTCGGGTCGACACCTCCGACTTGAACGTCGAACAGGTGGCTGACGCTGTGCTCAGTGCCTTTGCCGCCTACGGCCGGGAAAAATGGGCAGCTTCCGCGTAGAGCTCGGACCGAATGCTCATCCCGTGCACGTGGGCACCGGCCTGATCGATCGGGTGGGCGTCCTCGCGCGTGACGCCGGTCTCAAGCCTGGCCGTGGGGCGTTGCTTACCGATTCCAACGTGGCCCGCTTCTACGCAGCGCGCGCGCTCGAAGCGCTCGCCGCCGCAGGATTCGATGCCACGTTGATCGAAGTCGCAGCCGGCGAGGCGAGCAAGTCGCTCGCGACGCTGGAACAGGTTTACGACCACCTGGTGGAGGCCGAGCTCGACCGCGCCAGCGCGATTTTCGCGCTCGGCGGCGGAGTCGTAGGCGATCTCGCCGGCTTCGCGGCAGCGACCTATCTGCGCGGACTTCCGCTGGTGCAGGTTCCAACGACGCTGGTGGCGCAGGTTGATTCGGCATTGGGCGGCAAGACCGCGGTCAACCATCATGCGGCGAAAAACCTGATCGGAGCATTCTACCAGCCGCGGCTGATTGTCGCCGACATCACCACTTTGCTGACCCTGCCTGATCGCGAGTTTGGCGAAGGACTGGCCGAGGTGATCAAGTACGGTGCGATCATCGACGCGCAGTTCTTCGCGTCTCTCGAGCAGAGGATGTCGGCGATTCTCGCGCGCGACGCGGCCGCGCTCCGCGAGATTGTCGACCGATCGCTGCGGCACAAGGCCCGGGTGGTCGAGAGCGACGAGCGCGAGGGCGGGATGCGCAAGATTCTCAATTTCGGCCATACCCTCGGTCATGCACTCGAGGCGTCGTCAGGCTACGGCCACTATCTGCATGGAGAAGCAGTCGCGATCGGGATGGTTGCAGCCGCTCATCTGTCGTGCGGCTATGCCGGCCTCAGCGCCGACGAAGCCTCGCGCCTGGAGCGGCTGATCGAGGCGGCAGGATTGCCGACGCAGTTGCCCGCCGGATGGCGCGGCGATGAATTCATGCGCGCACTCAAACTCGACAAAAAGCGCGCAGGCGCCGAGGTCGAATTCGTCCTGATTGATCGCATCGGACATGCCTTGACGCGCAAGCTCGGCTTCGACGAGATCGTCGCGAAGGCAGGGTGAAAAATAAAACCGGGAGTGGTCCGGCGACCGCTCCCGGTGCTCATCGCGCGCGGATTCGGCTCAGGCTTCGAAGAAGCGCCGCGGATTTTCCACCATCATCGTCTTGATCTTCTGATCGGGGACGCCCGCCTCCTTCAGCTTCGGCAGGACATTCTTGAAGATGTGGGTTGGCTTCCAGTTCTTGATCGTCTCCATCACCTCGGGCGGCAGACCCAGCCCGCGGCCTAGGATGCATGCGACCGAATCGTGCGAGAGCACGAGCTGCTTTTCAAATCCCACCCCGAGCAGTCCGATCAGCGCCGCGTGCCGCAGCCGGTCGGGATGGACGAATTCGAGACCGAAGCGATCGAACCCCAGGTAACATCCGCGGTCCAGCATGTCGGTGTGATAGCGCAGATCCGAGGAACCGCAGCTATGGCCGATGATCACCTTCGAGAGATCGACCCCCTCGGAGGCGAAGATGTCCAGCTGCTCGCGGCCCATCGTGCCCTCGTCGGTATGCGTCGTGATCGGCGCGCCGGTGCGCTTGGAGGCGCGCGCCGCCGCGCGCAGGCACTTCTCCTCGTACTCGGTGATATGGTCCTTGCCAGTCGCGCACTTGATCAAGCCGGCCTTGATGCCGGTCTCGCCCACACCCTCGGTCAGTTCGGCAGTGTAGATTTCTGCGATTTCGTCGGCCGAACGCTGCTTCATATAGACCGTATTGCCGAGATCCTCCTTGTAGAGGCCGGTCGTGCAGATGATGTTGACGCCGCTGGCGTCGGCGGTTTCGGCCATGAAGACGACGTCGCGGCCGATGTCATTCGGGCACGGATCGACAAAGGTGCTGAGACCGAGGTCCTTGAGCTCTTTGAGACGCTCGACCGCCTGTTTGAGCGCGGTCTTGCGATCGAAGCGCGGGGCCTTGCAATCGAGCTCCCATCCCGCCCATCCAACCAGCAGATGCTCGTGCACCAGGGTCGTGCCAAGCTTGTCAGTGGTGACCGTCCCGGTCACTGTGTTGATGGTTTTAATCATCGATGCGCTCCTTGTGTGGGTACGCGGCTTTCTCCAAGGCGCAACCGAGGCCACGTTCGTCGTCATCAACTTAACGTCAGAACGGCCGGACCGTCAAACCGGTCAGGAGGCCGGCGGCGCTTCGGCGGAGGAGCCGTCAAAGGCCGCGAACAGCAGTAGGATCGCAACTCCTATTGTGATCGCACTATCGGCAATGTTGAACACCGGGTAGCTGAACGATCGGTGATGGAAGTAAATGAAGTCGACCACCCGTCCGCGCGCCAGCCGGTCGATCAAATTCCCGATGGTGCCGCCAAGGATTAGCGCGAAGGCAACGCCTGAGCTTGCAGGAGTCGAGCGCCGCACCAGCAGCACCACCAGCACCACGATCGCGACAACGGAGAGTGCTATGAAGAAGGCTTCGCGGAACCCCGCGGGCATCGTCGCGAACAGGCTGAACGCCGCGCCTGGGTTAAGCGTGTAGGTCAGGTCAAGCCATCCCGGCACTACGGGAAACATCTGGTAAAGCTGGAAGTGCGAGCTGACGTAGAGCTTGCTCAGTTGGTCCCCCGCCAGCACCGGCGCCGTCACCGTCGCGAGCATCGCCCACGGCCGGCTCCACTCACCGGAAGACATAGTTGCGTCGGCCAGCCCGGCGGCAGGAACGGAACTCACGCCGCCTCAGCCCTGCACCACTGCGCGGCAGCGCGGATCGAGGTCGCCCTCGCCGTCGAAGTACATCCAGCAACGCTGACATTTTTTGCCAGGCGCCCGGCCGCCCAGAACGATCACCGGAGGTTCGGCGCTGAGGCGTCCGAAACGCCCGTCGAGCCGGAAGTCTTCCTGCCCGTCGATCCTGCCCCTTAACTCGGCCGACTCGTCCTCAGGCAAAATCGCGACGTCGGAAACGATGAACAGGGCCTTGAGCGCCTCGCGATAGCTCCGCAGGGTCTCAAGCAATACATCATTGCCGGGCGCCGCGGTTCCGATTTCCAGCCTCGCCTCAAGCGGCGCACCGATCGTACCGGCCTGGCGCATGGTCTCGAGCAGCTTGAGCGCCTGGTCGCGCACCGCGAGCAGCTTGCCCCATCGCTCCTCCAGTTGCGCGTCCGCGAAGCTCGGGTCCGCTTCGCGCAAGGTCAGCAGATGCACGCTGTCGCCGGTTCTTCCCGGCATGTGCGAGTAGATCTCGTCGGCAGTGAAAGGGATCAGCGGCGCGAGCATCCGCACCAGCATGTCGAGCAGCAGATAGAGCACGGTCTGCGCGGATCGCCGCTCGGCCGAATTCGCCGCCGAACAGTAGAGCCGGTCGCGCGCGACATCGATATAGAGCGAACTCAGGTCGATTACCACGAAATTCAGAATCGCGTGGTACGCCGCCTGGAAATCGAACGCCTCGTAGGCGCGGCGCACCTCGCGCTTTAACCGCTCCGCGCGCGCCATGATGAAGCGGTCGAACTCGATCATCCGCGCCGGCGCAATGGCGTCGCGCGCCGGGTCGAAGTCGTAGAGATTCCCGAGCAGATAGCGGCAGGTGTTGCGCAGCTTGCGGTAGGCTTCGGAGACCGCGCCGAAGAGGTTTTCGCCGACGTTCATGTCCGAGGTGTAATCGACCGAGGCGAACACGAGCCTGAAGACGTCCGCCCCGACCCGGTTGACGACTTCAGATGCGTACTCGAAGTTGCCGAGCGATTTCGACATCTTGCGCCCAAGCTCGTCGAGCGCAAGCCCGTGGCTGACGACCGTTTCGTACGGCGCGCGCCGGCGTGTCGCGACCGCCGTTATCAGCGAGGACTGGAACCATCCGCGCGTCTGGTCAACGCCTTCGACGTAGGCCTCCGACGGCCATTGGAGATTGCGCTCCTTCACCAGCACCGCCGCATGGGAGCATCCGGCGTCGAACCAGACGTCGAGCACGTCCTCCTGACGCGTGAATTCGGCGCCCCCACATTGGGAACACCGCAAATCCGCGCCGGCGAAGTCCGCCAGCGGCCGGGCGTACCATGCGTCCGATCCCTCGCGCGCAAAAATCTCTTCGGCCCGCCGCAGAACGCCGGCGTCGAGAGCCACCTTGCCGCATCCGCTGCATCGCAGCGCAGGAATGGGCACGCCCCACGCCCGCTGGCGCGACAAGCACCAGTCCGGACGCGACTCGACCATGTTGCGAATCCGGTCATGCGCCCACGCTGGCACCCACTTCACCCGGTCGATCTCCCCAAGCGCCCGCTCGCGCAGGCCGTCGTGGTCGATGCGCATAAACCACTGCTCGGTGGCGCGGAAGATCAGTGGATTTTTGCATCGCCA
>DASPQS010000040.1:0-4192 GCA_035624865.1 Binataceae bacterium (SeqCode)
GACATACGCGGCGCTTCGACCCGGGCAGGACACCCTGCGCCCTTTCCGCCGGTTCTGGCCGAGCGCTTGGTCAGGATGTTTTCGTTTGCCGGCGACACAGTCCTGGATCCGTTCGCAGGGACCGGCAGTACCGCCATCGCGGCAGCCGCTGCTGGGAGGAACTCGGTTCTTGTCGATGTGGAACCAAAATTCGTCGAGATGGCGACTCGAAACATTTCGATCGCGATCGGTCAGCGCCGCATGTTCGGTGCCATACAGGCAGAATTAATCATCGAACCGCAGACTTCGAGGACTCGTCGAGCCTAGGTCGGAATGGCGGCCAATTATCGCCTTCTGGAGGCTTTCGAAGGGCTGTTCAAAGGGCACCGCTATCTCCATCGCCGCTCGAATCTCGGGGATTTGGTGGCCATGGAGTTTTACGAAGACCTCTTCACCTTGGGACGCTCGAAGAGACTCATCGAGCGAATCGAAAGCGGAATGGCGGTTCTAAGCGCACAGAATATGCGCATTGGCGTTAAGGCCAGACGCGGTGATGGCAGTTTTGGAGAAATCGTGCCCAACACGACACCTATCCGGGACGAAGGTTATGCGGTCTGTCGCGGGCCGATAGCAACGATCGAGATCGGTATCGAAGTCAAGGTGCTGTTCAAGGCGATGATCAAGCAAATCGACCGGGTGATCAACGACCTCCGCAAGCAGGTTGACCATTTCAAGTCGAAGGGCGGAAAGCCGATCACAGTCGGAATCGCGGGCATCAATTTTGCCGAGCACTGTACAACATATGAGGGGACGAGGAAGTTTCGGACGGATGGCAAAAAATACAAGCATCCGCTGCAGGAAGCCAAGGATGCTGAATCGCGGCTGCTTGCTCTAGCCGCGCCGGCATTCGATGAGTTTCTGGTGCTTCAATTCCAGGCCACCAACGAACCGCCGTACGACTTCAAATGGTTCGGCGGCGATACTATCGCGATGAACTACGGGGCAATTCTGGCTCGCGTGAGCCAGCGATATGAAAGGGCCTTCTGACGTTTCTCCTTTCGGGACAATGAGATTTCTGAAAATTTCGACGTAATATTGGAAACGATCTTCGGACTAGTGAACGAACCCTCACGCGCCGTCCGCGGTTGCAGTCGGCACCCTCTCCATCAGCAGCGGGAGGTTGAGAACTAAATATTTATGGCTGATACCAACGGAACCGAACCTTTACGCAACGAACCGGCGCGGCTGACGATCGAAGCCGACATGCGGCAGTCCTACCTGGACTACGCGATGTCGGTGAATATCGGCCGTGCTCTGCCCGACCTCCGCGACGGCCTCAAGCCGGTCCATCGGCGGATCCTGTACGCGATGTTCCGCGAGGGACTGCTCTCGACCCGCCGCTACTCGAAGTGCGCCGGCGTGGTCGGCGAAGTGCTCAAGAAATACCATCCGCATGGCGATACCGCGGTTTATGACTCACTGGTGCGGATGGCGCAGCCGTTCAGCATGCGCTACCCGCTGATCGACGGCCAGGGCAACTTCGGCTCGATCGACGGCGACCCGCCCGCCGCCTACCGCTATACCGAATGCCGCCTGACCCGGCTGGCGGAGCGGATGCTCGCCGATATTGACAAGGATACGGTCGATTTCGTCGACAACTTCGACGGCTCGGATCAGGAGCCTGGAGTGCTGCCGGCGCAGATACCGAACCTGCTGATTAACGGCTCGGATGGAATCGCGGTCGGGATGGCGACCAATATCCCGCCGCACAACCTCGGCGAGGTCTGCGACGCGCTGCTCAAGCTGATCGAAAATCCCGACCTCACGATTGAACAGATACTCGACATTATCCCGGGGCCCGACTTTCCGACCGGCGGCCAACTGCTGGGCCGCGCGGCGATTCGCCAAACCTACCTCAACAAGCGCGGAATCCTCACGATCCGGGCGACCGCGGCGATCGAGACCGACAAGCGCAGCGGCAAGGCGTCGATTATCGTTCGCGAGATTCCGTACCAGGTCAACAAGAGCAAGCTGATCGAGCGGATCGCCGAACTGGTCAACGACAAGCGGATCGAAGGAATCAGCGATCTGCGCGACGAGTCGGACCGCGACGGCATGCGCATCGTGATCGAGCTCAAGCGCGACGCCGAGCCCAAGATCGTGCTCAACCAGCTCTACAAGCTGACCCAGATGCAGGAAAGCTACGGGCTGATCATGCTGGCGATCCACGAGGGGCGGCCGCGCGAGCTCGATTTGCGCGAGATGCTGGTGCAGTTCCTCGAGCATCGCAAGCTCGTGATCACGCGGCGCACCCGGTTCGAACTGCGCCAGGCCGAGGCGCGTCTCCATGTGCTCGAAGGCCTGCTGATCGCGCTGCGCAACCTCGACGAAGTGATCAAGCTGATCCGCGCGTCAAAGGACGCCGAGAGCGCGCGCAGCGGCCTGATGCAACGCTTCGGACTCACGCAAATCCAGGCGCAGGCGATCCTCGACCTCACGCTGCGGCGGCTGACCTCCCTCGAACGCGAAAAGATCGAAGCCGAGCACAAAGAAACCCGCGAGACGATCGAACGGCTCAATAAAATCCTCGCCGACGAAAAGGAACTGATGAAGCTGATCGCCGAGGAGCTGACCGAAATCAGGAAAGAGTTCGCCGACGATCGCCGCACCCAGATTATCGAAGCCGAGGGCGACTTCTCGATCGAAGATCTGATCGTCGAGGAAGACGTGCTCGTGACGGTCACGCACGGCGGCTATATCAAGCGCACGCCCCTTTCGCTCTATCGCACGCAGCGGCGCGGCGGCCGCGGCAAGATCGGAGCGACCACGAGCGAGGAGGACTTCGTCGAGCATCTGGTGCCGGTCGGCACGCACGATCGGCTGCTGTTTTTCACCAGCGCCGGCAAGGTCTACGAGAAGAAGGCCTACGAACTGCCCGAGGGCGGACGCGCCGCGCGCGGACGCTCGATCGCAAACCTGCTCAGCCTCGCCAACGACGAAACGCTCTCCGCCTTCCTGCCGGTGCCCAAGGACACCAAGGGCAAGTACGTTTTCTTCGCGACCCGCCGCGGCAAGGTGAAGAAGACCGAGATCGACGAGTTCGGCAATATCCGCTCGAGCGGCATCATCGCGATCAACCTCGAAGACGGCGACGAACTGATCGGCGTCCGCATCACCGACGGCAATCAGCAGATCGTGCTCTCCACCCGCGAGGGCCAGGCGATCCGCTTCAAGGAAGAGGAAGTCCGCTCGATGGGCCGCAACGCCACGGGCGTCGCCGGGATGGAGCTCGAGTCCTCCTCCGTCAAGGAAGGCAAGACGGTCACGCTCGTGATGGACGAGGTGGTTTCGATCGCGGTCGCGCGCGACGACGAGACCCTCCTCACCGTCTCCGAGAACGGCTTTGGCAAGCGCACGCCCGCCAGCGAATACCGCCTGACGCATCGTGGCGGCAAGGGCGTGATCACGATGGATGTGACCGAGCGCACCGGCAAGGTGATCAGCGTCCGGCAGGTCGGCACCGACGATCAGGTGGTGCTGATTACGGACCATGGCAAGATAATCCGGCTGGGCGTCAAGCAGGTGCGAATCACCGGCCGCAACGCCCAGGGCGTGCATCTGGTGAAGCTCGAGCCGAACGAAAAGGTCCGCGCCGTCGCGCCGCTGGCCGAGCGCGAAGAGGACGACGATTCGAGCGGGAACGGCTCTGGCGGCGACGGCTCCGGCAAGTAACCGGCCGCGCTTCCAGATAAGCCGCCGGAACTCCCGCTTGGGATTGGACCGCGCTGGGCGCCGGCGCTAAAAGATAGTCCATGCCACTCGATTCATCGTTGGTTGGAACCAGGGTCGGGCCGGTGGTGGCCGAAGTCGACGCGCGCTGGGCGATGGCCTACGCGGCCGGGCTCGGCGACAATCTGCCCTGCTACATGGATACCCGACGCCCCGCCGGTATCGTCGCGCATCCGTTGTTCCCGGTCTGCTACGAATGGGAGGCCGCAGGTGCGATTCGCGCGAAGTCGCGCGCCGGACTTACCAAGGCCGAGGCAGCGCGCGGCGTCCACGCCACCCAGCACATGATCCTGCATCGCGCCGTGCGTCCGCCGGTGCGGGTTTCGACGGTCGCGGAACTGATCAGTATCGAACAGCGCAAACCGGGTGCGTACGAAGTCGTCAGATTCGAGAGCGTCGACGACGCCGGCCATCCGATCTGCAC
>DASPQS010000041.1:0-6779 GCA_035624865.1 Binataceae bacterium (SeqCode)
AGTCGCCAAGGGTGTATTAACGAATCCGGCGCAGCTTCACATCAGCTACGTGCACACACCGATCCGCTACGCATGGGACTTGCAAGAACAGTATCTCGCCAAGGGCCATACGAAACGGCGCAAGCGACTCCTGGCCCGAGCGCTGCTCCACTACATTCGCATGTGGGATACGCGCACGGCCAACGGAGTCGACGCCTTTGTCGTCAACAGCAAGTTCATCGCGCGCCGGGTGCAGAAAATCTATCGGCGTGAAGCCGTCGTCATCCATCCGCCGGTAGATGTTGCCTCATTCGCGATTGGGTGGCAGAGGCAACCCTTCTACCTTACCGTGTCGCGCCTCGTGCCCTACAAGCGCGTCGACCTGATCATCGAAGCGTTTTCGCGTACACGCGATCGCCAACTCGTCGTCATCGGAGACGGTTCGGAGGCCTCGCGCCTGAGGAGCAAGGCTACGTCCAACATCACGATGCTTGGCCACCAGCCGTTCGAGGTGATCCGCGAGCATCTGCAACAGGCGCGCGCTTTTATTTTCGCAGCCGAGGAGGACTTCGGCATCGCTCCCGTCGAGGCGCAGGCCTGCGGCACACCTGTCATTGCCTTTGGCAAGGGTGGCGTGACCGAGACGGTGATCGATGGCGACACAGGTTTGTATTTTACCGAGCAGACGGCCGGCTCACTGATCGACGCGATACGCAGGTTCGAACGCAGCCGGCGTTGCTTCGATCCGCGTCGTATCCGGCGCAACGCCGAGCGTTTCAGCATCGAGCGTTTCCGCCATGAATTCGCTGCACTGGTCGAATGGGAATATGCCGCCTTTATGAATCATGGCTCGCACCCGCTTGCAGAGGTTTCTGCGCTCTGGATGGAAAACGGGACGAATGCGCAGACTAAAGCTAATCTGTAGAGTCGGTATCGCCGCGGCGATGCTCGCGCTTGCATCGCCGGTGCATTCACAGAGCCGGCGCTATCGCGTCGATACATCAGGCAGCCGGACGACCGCATTCCTCGTGACCAGGTTCGGCGCGCGATGCGACGGTATCACAGACGACGCCAGGGCCTTTCAGAACGCCCTGGATGCCGCAGGAGCCGGCTGCGTGGTCAGAAAGGGTTATCTGATCGGAGGATATCAGACGGTGGTCGTCCCGGACGGCGCCAGGTGTAAAATCAACTCCGGCCTGACGAATTCGAAGAGCGATTGCGTTGGAATCTCAAGTTACTCGGGAGCGACGCTCGACTTTTCCGGTTTGCCTGGCGGTCAGACTGCCCTCACCCTGAAGCCTCGCGTCTATGGCGCCTACACTGGCAACGTTGCACGCTCCGAGAATCTCCAGATGGTTGGCCCCGGACACGCGAGCGATACGGTCGGGATCGCGAGCAGCACCCCGATGACGACCTTTCGCCAATACAACGTCCACGGCTTCGGTCATGGCTACGAAGTTCACAGCGGCTCCTGGCTGAATCATTTCGTGAATACGTCTATCTGGGATTGCCACGTCGACGTCTATTGCGGCAGCGGTTTGAAGGACGCGGGCGAGCAAATCAGCTTCGAGGCCGGTGTGCTCTTCAACAGCGACCAGGCTATCGAGAACGACGGCTGCGAGCTCAATATCACGGATTCTTCCATCGACGGGCTGAACGGTCCGGCAGTGGTCAATGGAGGCGGTTCGACGCGCCTGATCGGAGATCATATCGAATACATGACCGCGGTCGACGTCCCTCTCGTCGTATCAGCGAAGGCCTGCAACACATACGGGAGCCTCACGATGGAGGGGGGCCAGATTCAGTTCGATCACGCGAAACCGCAGGCGCTCGCGCGCAACGACGGTGGCCCTGGACCCTGCGGCGGCGGTGGCTGGGGCTCGTACATCCGAATCAACAACGTTTTCATGAGCAACGTGCCGACGGATTCGAAGGGCGCGGTTGTTGTCACCGGTTCCAATTCGAGCCAGATAGCAATCTGTCACGCGACCAATGGTGCCGGAGGCGGTGCGATGGGCAACATCCCGAACATCGGCCGCCCCTACTTGGGCCAGGGTCAGTGCTGATCCAGCTGCCGGAATTCGAGGATTCGTTTTCCTTTTGGCAGGCGCGAGGAAGCCGATGAATAGCTAACACCCGGCATCGCCAGCGCTTTGACCTCCGCACTTTAGCTGGCTCTTGAAAGATGCCCGCGCCGAATGGCGCGGGCATCTTGCGTTTTGGCGTACCGTCGATCTCGCGCTCAATGAGCGTCGGCAGCCGAGAAGGTATCTTTGGCTCGCGTGTGAGTATTGCGCCTGGAGAGTTCGAATTGCACCGCCGGCGCAAGCGGGACCGCTTGCAAGTTTCGTGGCAACCTGTTTCTCATCCGGTAGAGTCTTCGCGATTCGTCCGCACAGGAAGGGGAGCCATGGCATTCACGAATATCCTGCTTGAAAAGCACGATCTCATCGGGACGCTCACCTTGAACCGTCCGGAAAAACTGAACGCAATGAGCCCGGCGCTTATCGCCGAGTTTGGCGAGGCAATCGCGCAGATCGAAAAGGACGCGGAGATTAAAGTCGTGGTTATCCGCGGCGCGGGGCGCGCCTTTTCGACCGGATATGATCTCGCCGGCGGATGGAACGAAGGCGCGTCGAGGCCTTTCACGATCGATGACGACCAGCGGTTTCTCCAGCGCTACGTCGAACACTGGCTGCGCTTGCGGGATTTGCCCAAGCCCGTCATCTCGATGGTGCATGGATATTGCCTGGCGGGCGCGACCCAACTCTGCATCAGCACTGACATAATCTTCGTCGCCGATGACGCCCGCATCGGCTTCCCTTCCATCCCGGCCGGCGCCGGTTACGTCAGCGCCTTCTGGAATTGGATGGTCGGTCCGCATCGCACGAAATACCTGGCCTTCCTTCCCGGCAGCCGGATTAGCGGCAAAGAAGCCGAGGCGATGGGCTTTGCGACGCGCGCGTTTCCGGCCGAGATTCTCGAGAAGGAGACCTACGATTATGCGCGGCAGGTCGCGAAGGTCCCGGCGCAGAAGCTTCGCCTGGAAAAACTCGCAATTAACCGCGCGATGGATCTGCGTGGTTTCCGGGTTTCAGTTCAGTCGGGGGCCGAGTTCGACGCGATTTTTCATTTCGGCCCCGGCAATGAAGAGATCAGACAGGTTCAGAAGGAACGGGGACTGCGCGGAGCAATCAAGTGGTATGAGGAGAAATGACTTCCCGTCACAGCCGGAACTGTCCGCAGGCTGAAAACAGGAGCGCAATGCAACGGACGCGAATAAATGGAGTCGAGCTGGCTTACGAGTTGCGTGGAACCGGCGCGCCGCTCGTGATGATCCACGGCGCGCAGGGCGACCAGAGCATGTTCAACGATCTGGCTCCCGCCTTCGCGCGCAATTATCGCGTGCTGACGTTTGACCAGCGTGATTCAGGCCTGAGCGAAAAGCCGCACGGCGACTATGGCATCGCGCAGCTCGCCGACGACACTGCCACCCTGATGGATCACGTCGGCTTCGACGCGGCGCATATAGTGGGAGTGTCGATGGGCGGCATGATTGCGGCGGAGTTCGCCCTTCGTCATCCCAAGAAGGTTCGTGCGCTGGTGCTGGGATGCACCACTCCGGGCGGACCCAGGGCGATTCGGATCGGTGGAGATGCCTTCAATGCCGCGTACTCGTCACGGCCGATGTCGAGCGAGGATCGTGGCCGGGCGTTGGCCGAGGCCGCCTTCACGAAGGAATACATCGAGCGCCACCCCGAGATCATCCCGGCGATGATTGAGTCGCGCCGCCAGCGGCCGCTCGACCCGGCCGCACTCGAGAGCCGTCTCAAAGCCGCGATGCGGCATGACGTCTACGATCGGCTCGGGCAAATCACCTGCCCGACGCTCGTTATCACGGGCAAGAACGATGCGCTGATTTCGTGGGAAAACTCGCGCCTGCTTGCCGACAGGATCCCCGGCGCCCGCCTGATGCTGCTCGAACCTGCCGGGCATTGCTTCTGGCTCGAGCAGCCCGCGCAGTCGCGGGACGCGATCGAGCGCTTCCTGGCCGATCATGATAGAGCTTAGTCGCGCCCACGGCACTTTGCTTTTTCGATCGGCTCGTATCTAAAGTGAAGGAAATTCAAGGGATGCGGGACTGCCAAAGGAGACGCAAATGAAAGTAGGGATGACGCTCCAATTGACCAGTTTCGGCGGCAAGCCGGATCGCGAAACCTACCAGGATGAATTGAATCTGATGGAGATTTCGGAGGACCTAGGTTTCGATTCGGTATGGGCGCTCGATCATCACTTCACCGGTTACGTGATGTCACCGGACCCGACGCAACTTCTTTCCTACGTGGCGGGACGGACAAAACGGATCCAACTCGGGACCGCCGTGATCGTATTGCCGTGGCACGACCCGGTTGCGATCGCCGAGAAAATCGCGTTGCTCGATCTGCTCTCCGGCGGACGCACGATTTTCGGCTTCGGACGGGGTGCCGCGACCGTCGAGTACAATGGATTCCGCATCAACCAGGAAGAGGCGCGCGAGCGCTTCGTCGAGGCCGCGATCATTATCCGCAAGGGGCTGACGCAGCATAGCGTGTCGTTCGACGGCAAATACTATCAAATCCCTGAAATCCAGATCCGGCCGCGGCCGATTTCCCATCCGGAGCAGCGCTTCTATGCGTCGAGCGTCAGCCCCGAGTCAGCCGAAATCATGGCCAAGCTCGGCTTCGGCGTCTTGATCATCGCGCAGCGGAGCTGGGAGGACACGGCGGCAGACTATGCCCGTTACCGGGAAACCGCGATCGCGAACAATATCACCCCGCGCCCGCCGATCGGCCTGCTCAACGTCCTGGTGTCGGAGGATTCGGCGGAGGCCGCCGACCTGGGAGCGAGACATCTCGAAGCGATGTGGGATTCGATCGACGAGCACTATCACTTCTCGGACGGCCATCTGCGGGGCGTAAAGGGTTACGAGTTCTACGCCAAGCTCGAGAAGACCTACAGCAAATTGCAGGCTGATAACGCGGCCAAGGCCAAGGCGATCGAATTCTTCCGCAGCCTGCACGCGGCAGGGACTCCGGCTCAAGTGCTGGAGAAACTGCGCTACATCCATCAGACGGTGGCTCTCGAGCACGTGATCGGAACGTTCGCCTTCGGCGGCCTGCCCTATCCAAAACTCGAGAAGAGCTTCAAGCTCTTTGCGGAAAAGGTCCTGCCGGTACTCAAGAACGACCCCGCCTTCGAGTATCCCAGGGAACTCGCGGCGGGCGCGCAGGTCGCAGCCAGCAAGTAACACCTGTCGAAAACCGAGAGGACGGCGGTTCTACCGCCGTCCTTTTGTTTGGTTACCAGCTATAATTGGGAAGTAGCTACGAAGCGCCGGCCGGCTCCCCGTCGGCGTGAGTTTGCATGGCGATTGGAAAATGGGCGATCCGGGCCGATAGCGTCATGCGCAAGCTGCCTCATGTCGGAACTTACCGCCGCGAGTTGCCGGTGAGCCTCGAGCGGCTTTACGAAAACGCTGTCGATTGGGAACATCTGCCCTATCTGCATCGCAGCAGCTTCTCGAAAATCGATTGCGATGACGCCGGCGAATGGGGTTTTCGCGCGCGTGTCTGGGGTCAGCCGTTCGACCAGCAGCGCAGCTTTGTGATCGAACTCCAACTCGATCCCGAACTTCGCCGATGGATAACCAGGACTGTCGAGGGCCCCGGCACCGGCAGCGAAATCTGGACTCATGCGTTCACCCTTGGCGACCGCAAGACGCTGGTGGTCGTCGATTTCTTTGTGCCCGGAGTTTCGCAAGCGCGTGCGCCCGAACTCGGGAATTTCTATACCAGTCTGTATGCACGCCTGTATGACGAAGACGTTTCGATGATGACGGAGCGCCAGACGCAACTAGACGCCGCGAAGTCCGGCGCGCTGCGTCGCGACCCGCTCGAACTGGGATCACTCGACGAGATCCGGCGCAGCCTGCCGCTCATCGTCGAATCCGCCGGCCGCAAATACAGGATTGTCGAGGTGGCGGGGCAACTCGTCGCCCATTCGATTGTCTGCCCGCATCGGCTTGGCCCGCTCGGCGATTGTAAGGTCGAGGACGCAACGATCGAATGCCCGTGGCATGGCTACCGCTTTGACATACGCACGCGGGAGTGCGTGAATGGCGCACGCATGAGCCTGGCTCCCGCTCCGCGAGTGCAAGTCGAATCGCAAGGCGCGCGTGTAATTCTTAAGTGGGAATGATCAGGGTCCGTGGCGCGATGGCGGTGAGGAGCCACCGCGCGCTCACCCTGCGGCAGCGCTAAACCGGACTATTGGAGGACGCGGGCTTCGGTGGCCCTTGCCCGCCGGGCTGCTGCCACCTTGTTGCGCAAATCGCGGCTGTCAGGATCTCGCGCAAGGGCCGCCTGAAATTCGCGCAGAGCGTCCTCATACTCTCCTCCGCGCATGTAGTTTTCGCCCAGTTTCACAGCGGTCAGGATCTTGTCATCGCTGACGGCAGGGGCACCGCCGGCAGAACTTGCGGATGGGCCCGCCACCGCGGCGACGAGAGCCTTTGGCGACCTATTGGGTGCTGCGGCCACGGTCTCACCTTCCGGAGGGTTGACTCTGCCCGGCGACGGCTTGGGCGCCGCTTCTTCTGCCGACTCTCTGAGCGAGACAATCGATGGCGGCACTACGCGCGGCAGTTCAACGAACTCGCGGCCGCTTGGAGGCGAGTTGGGAAGCGCGGGCGCCGCCGCCGCAGCCGGGAAGCGTTCCGCCAGATCACGCGTTACGTTGCTCCTGGCTGCGGCCGGGAGCCA
>DASPQS010000042.1:0-10777 GCA_035624865.1 Binataceae bacterium (SeqCode)
CACACATTGCTTCGCTTCACCCATAGCGGTCTGCCGCCTGAGGCGGTGCCGGGCCATACGGAGGGATGGAAGCATTATCTTGGGCGATTGGCGCTGGCCGCCAGCGGCAAGGATCCGGGACCGATCCGCGAGTAACGAGATAGAGGAGCGGTCTTCCAAATCATCGCGTTACGGCGCGGGGTCCGAAATAGCCGCTTGATACATCGTATCGGGGCGGTTAGACGGGGATAGCGGGGAACGTATCCAAGGACGCAACAGCTTTGACCGGTGTCCTCGAAACTCCAACCGTCCGGTGGCTTTTGCGCGAAGGCGCCTCCGCTTCGGGGCCGGGCGCGATGCTCGCCGAACTTTGTAATCGCCTCGTCGCCGAGGGAGTGCCGATCACGGGTGCGATCCTCACGGTGACGAGCCTGGATCCGGTGGTCGCGCGGACTCGTATGCGCTGGGAGCGCGAGGGCGGGCGGGTACTCGAAGAGGTTCTGCTGCACGGGATGGCCACCGGTGCAACCGCCGCCGAAAGCAACTCGCAGCGGAGCGCAGTGCCGGGAACGGATTACGAAATCGAGTGGCGGAGCGAACGAGCCCGCGGTTTCGCGAATGAGCAACGGGCATATCTGGATGCGGTTAGCGTTGTCATGTCGGCTCCGCTCCAGGTGGTTGTCGGGCGCGGCCTTACCCGCGGTCTGCTCCAGGCCTATCTGGGCCGGCGCAGCGCCGAGAAGGTTTTGAGCGGAGCGGTACGCCGGGGAATCGGCGAGACGATCGAGGCGGTGGTATGGGTTTCCGACCTGCGCGACTTCACCCTGTTGTCGGAAACGGTGTCCTCTGATCAGATCATCACGGCGCTAAACGATTGTTGCGCGCGATTGGTCGGTGCGATTCATCCTTTTGGTGGCGAGGTGCTGAAATTCATCGGCGACGGCCTGCTGGCGATCTTTCCCTTGGCTGCACGCGGTGAGCGGGCTGCGTGCGACGCTGCAATAGCTGCCGTGCGGGCCGCGCGGCAGGGGATGGCGCTACTCGACGCCGAGCGCATCCGCGTGGGCCTGCCGGCGCTGCCGTTCGGTGTGGGGCTTCATCTCGGCGCGGTGGTGTACGGCAATATCGGAGCGCCGGATCGGCTGGACTTCACAGCGATCGGCCCCACGGTCAACGCGGCGAGCCGGATTGAAGGATTGTGCCGATCACTGGGTTACCCCGTGCTGATTTCCGAAGAGGTGGCCGGCCGGTGCGGCAGCGGTCTCGCTCCAGTCGGCCGGTATCCGTTGCGCGGCACTGCGCGACCGGTCGAACTGTTTACTCTGCCGGAGCTCGTATCCTAGGGCACGAAAGCTGTTGATGCCTGCGTTGGCGCGATAGCGCTATCCTGCCCTGTTTGTGGCAAAATTTAGACGCAAGACTCAAAAGCCCGCCACACGAGGGCGTCAATGGCGCAGGACATCAAGAGTAAAGCACTCGACCTGGCGTTGAGCCAGATCGAAAAACAGTTTGGCAAGGGCTCGATCATGAAGCTTGGCGAACAGGCGATCGAGACCGATATCGCGGTGATTCCGACCGGTTCGCTGGGGCTTGACCTCGCGCTGGGGGTGGGCGGCCTACCGCGCGGGCGAGTGGTCGAGATCTACGGTCCCGAATCCTCGGGCAAGACCACGCTGGCGCTCGAGTGTATCGCAGAGGCGCAGAAGCGCGGCGGAATCGGCGCCTTTATCGACGCCGAACATGCGCTCGACGCCGGTTACGCGCGCAAGCTCGGCGTCAACGTCGAGGACCTGCTGATTTCGCAGCCGGACAACGGCGAGCAGGCACTCGAGATCGCCGAGACGCTGGTGCAATCCGGGGCGATCGATGTGCTGGTGATCGATTCGGTGGCGGCGCTGGTGCCGCGCGCGGAGATCGAGGGCGAGATGGGGGAGCCGCAGATGGGCCTGCAGGCGCGGCTGATGTCGCAGGCGCTGCGCAAGCTGACCTCGATTATCGCGCGGTCGCGCACAGTGGTGATTTTCATCAATCAGATTCGGATGAAGATCGGCGTGATGTTCGGGAATCCGGAGACCACCACCGGCGGCAACGCGCTCAAGTTCTACTCCTCGGTGCGCATCGATATACGCCGGATCGGCACGATCAAGAGCGGCAACGAAGTAATTGGTTCGCGGACCAAGGTCAAGGTGGTCAAGAACAAGGTCGCGCCGCCCTTCCGCGAGGCCGAGTTCGACATCCTCTACGGCTCGGGAATCTCGAAGGAAGGCGAACTGGTCGATATGGCCTCCGAGCACAACATCATCGAGAAGCTCGGCGCGTGGTATTCGTACGGCGGCGAGCGGATCGGACAGGGACGCGAGAACGCGCGCGATCTGCTCAAGGCGAATCCGAAAATCGCCGACGAAATCGAGGCCAAGCTGCGGGCCAAGCTCGCGGTCAAGGCGATTGCGGCGGCCGGCGCGGCGTCAAACGGTGCGGAAGAGGCGGAGGAAGAGCCGCCGCCGGCTCCCAAGCGCCGCAACTGATTCGCGCCCTGCGCACGGGATGCGTTATGGCGTTGCTCGCGCGTATAGCTTCGCGTAGCCATAATCTCCGCACATAACCTCCCCTCGCTGCCAAAAGGACGGGCCGAGGCCGACGCGGCTGGGAACGGAGCATAAGCCATGAAATTCGGCATCATCCTCGATTCGAACATCAACCGATGGGACCTGGTTCGCTACGCGGAGGAGCTGGGATACGACCGGGCCTGGGCCGGCGATTCCCAGATGATCTGGTCGGATTGCTACGCCATGCTCACGCTGGCGGCGGCGAATACGAAACGGATTCTGATCGGGACGGGGGTGGCAATTCCGGGCACGCGGATCGCTCCGGTCACCGCTCATTCGATCGCCAGCATCAACCAGATCGCGCCCGGCCGGGTTTTTCTCGGGATCGGTACCGGACATACCGCGATGCGCGTGATGGGCCAGGACCCGATGCGGATGCGGGAATTCCGCGAATACCTGCGCGTTGTGCGAGCGCTACTGGATGGAGATGCGGTTGATTACACCTATGGCGGCAAGACTCGCGAGATTAAGTTTCTCCATCGCGACCGGCACTTCATCAACCTGGACAATCGGATTCCGATCTATGTTGCCGCAAATGGCCCGAGGGCGCTCGAGGTCACCGGCGAATACGGTGATGGCTGGATTACCGCCGGTGGCTCCGCCGAAGACGTAAGCCGAGGCCTCGAGAAGATCCGGCTCGGCGCAAGCAAGGCCAACCGGCGGCTTCCGCAGGATTTTCTCACAGTCGCGGGACTTGGCGCGTGTGTCATGAGGCGTGGCGAGAAGCTGACCGACGAGCGGGTAATCAACGAGACCGGCTCAATCGTCACCACCCTGCTACATTTCGCCTATGAAATCTGGGTGCAACTCGGCAAAACGGACCAGTTCGTGCCTCCATGCTTCGCCAACGTATGGCAGGACTATGTCAAACGAGTGGAAGGATTCAGCCTGCCCGAGAAGGCGCGGTTCCGGCAGATTCACGACGGTCATGCCACGTTCCTTCAGCCAGAGGAACGCCATTTTGTTACGCCGGAGGCAATCAAGGCCACCTGTCTGGCCGGGGAGCCTGACGAGATCGTCGAACGACTACGAACTCTGGAACGCGCGGGCCTCAAAGAAGTCGCGCTGATGGCGCCTGCGGATTATCAGAGCAAGGTCTACCGCGACGTGGCCGAGTTGATAATCCCGAGGTTTCGATAAAGCAGGACGCGACAGTAGGCATCGGGTGCGTTGCGCAGGCGATGGCCGGATGGCTGGATCGCCACGACGATGGAAGCATTTGACGCGGTGATTGTCGGGGCCGGTGCGGCGGGCATGATGTGCGCGCTGACCGCGGGGCATCGAGGCCGGCGGGTCGTGCTGATCGAGCACCTGGAGCGGCCGGGCGCCAAGATTTTGATTTCGGGCGGCGGCCGCTGCAATTTCACCAATCTCGAGGTTTCGCCCGAGCGATTTATTTCGGCCAATCCGCATTTCTGCAAGTCGGCGCTGAGCCGTTACACGCAGCACGATTTTATCGCGATGGTCGAACGCCATCGGATTCGCTATCACGAAAAAACCCTGGGGCAATTGTTCTGCGACGGTTCGGCGCGCCAGATCGTCGAGATGCTACTGGCTGAATGCGCGTCGGCCGCGGTCGACGCGCGCGTCAGCCATCGGGTCAAGGAAGTTACCCGCAGCGATCGCTTCCGGATCGAGACCGACAAGGGCGTATTGGTTGCGCCGGCGCTGGTGATCGCGAGCGGAGGGCTCTCGATTCCAAAGATGGGAGCGACCGGCTTCGCCTACAAAATGGCAAATCGTTTCGGCCTGCCGCTGATCGAGCCACGGCCGGGACTGGTGCCGCTTAAGGTCACACGCGAGACGCTCGAGCTCTGCCAGTCGCTCAGCGGGGTCTCGGTCGGAGCCGCGGTTGCGTGCGGCGGGCAGACCTTCCACGAAAATATCCTGTTCACGCATCGCGGACTGTCGGGTCCCGCGATACTGCAGATTTCGTCTTACTGGCGAGAGGGTGACACACTTTCGATCGACCTGCTGCCAGGGATCGAGGCTGATGCTTTCCTCAGAGAGCGCAGGCGAACGCGTCCCAGGGCCGAGCCGGCTACCGTACTGGCGGAGGTGTTGCCGGGCAGGCTGGCGCGCGTGCTGGCTGAAACCGAATCCGATGTGACGATGGCGAACCTGTCCGACCGCAGTCTCGCCGCGATCGCTGCGCGGCTTAAGAGTTGGACCGTCACGCCGGTTGAATCGGAGGGATGGTCGAAGGCGGAAGTAACGGTGGGAGGAATCGACACCGCGGCGCTCTCCTCGAAGACGATGGAGGCGCGCGAGGTGCCGGGTCTTTTCGTTATCGGCGAGGCGGTCGACGTTACGGGATGGCTGGGCGGTTACAATTTTCAGTGGGCGTGGTCGAGCGGATGGTGCACCGGACAGGCGCTCTAGGTAACGAGGGATGAGGATTAGGAAGTTGTGTACGGCGAGGTGGGATTGCGTCGACGCAAAGCGAAGTGTACGATACGTTATTAGAAGTGTATGAAGAATCGTGCGCTGAATTCCTAAGCGCGATCATCCCCAGGAAACTTATCAATCACCAACCAACGTCGGTCATGAAATACCGGCTCCACACACAGGTCTAGCTTGTCTTTTTCCGTTTTTTCGCTTTCACCCGAAATTCACCGTTCAATTCGAGACCGGGGCCATCACGAGGCCACGCCAATTCAGTCCGGGGCGATCCCGGTAATCCAGACCGGGCGCGACGTAGTCGCGACGGCGGAAACCGGCAGCGGCAAAACCGCCGCATTCCTGATTCCGCTGATCGATCGGCTGCATCGCGAGCGGGTCAACTGGCCCGCGATCCTGGTAATCGAGCCGACGCGCGAACTGGCGGCGCAGGTCGCGCGCGAATTTCGCCTGTTCGCCCGCCATACGAATCTGCGCGCCGCCTTAATCGTGGGGGGCGAGTCGATGCGCCGTCAACTGGACGAACTGCGTTCCGGAGCGCAGGTACTGATCGCCTGTCCCGGGCGATTGATCGACCATCTCGAACATCATGCAGTCAGCCTCGACCGCGTGCTGGCGGTGGTGATCGACGAGGCCGACCGCCTGCTCGACATGGGATTTATGCCGCAGGTCCGGCGGATCCTGAAAATGGTTCCGGCCAAACGGCAGACGCTGATGTTTTCGGCGACGATGGACAGCGGGGCCGAACGGATGGCGCGCGAGTTCCTGCACGAACCCGAGCGCGTGAGTATTGGTGACAAGTCGGCGCCGCCGGCGAGTATCCGGCAGACGCTCTGTCCGGCGACGCATCAGGACAAGGAAGGGCTGCTGCTGGAGATCCTCAAGCGTCCCGAAACCGAAAGCGCGATCGTGTTCACGAGAACGAAAAGCCGGGCGGACCGCGTCGCCCGCACGCTCAAACGGCAAGGGGTGCGCGCGGTGGCGATTCATGGCGACCTCTCACAGGGCCAGCGCACGGCGGCGCTCGCGGGCTTTCGCAAGCGGGCCTACCGCGTGATGGTGGCGACGGACGTTGCGGCGCGCGGGCTGGATATTCCCGGGGTTTCGCACGTTATCAATTTCGACCTGCCCGAAGAGCCGGAAAACTACATCCATCGAATCGGTCGGACGGCGCGCATGGGCCGCGAGGGCCATGCGATTAGCCTGGTCACGCCGGAGGAGCGGATCTCGCTGGGACGGATCGAGCGGACGCTCGGAATTACGCTCGAGCGGGAAATGATCGAGGGCTTCGAACAGCCGGAGATCATGGCGCCCAAACCGGTAAAGCTGTTCAGCTCGGCGGGCGCGCGCGCCCCGCGCAACCGGCCGCGCTTTAGATGGGCGTAGAATCGCAGCGGTTCCGGCGCCTCATCGCGGTGCGCACGCCGGCCGTGTCGCGCCGGCCTCATTGCCCGCTCTGATCGTATTTCACACTCTGCGCCTGGTCCTGAGTAATCCATCCTTGGTTGGCCGCGTACTGCGAGAAATAGGCGACGACCTGCTTCGCGGTCGAATCGGCCAGGTATCCCATAGTTGAGCCGTAGGTCTTGGCGCCGGCGAGCCCGAGGTTGGCCGCACCCATCGCAGCCGTCGCGCCGCCCTGCGCCGCCGCGCCCGCACCCATAGTGAGGGCAGCACCGGGCATCTTGCCGCTTTCAGCATGGGTACTGAAATCGAGCAATTGCGCGGGAGTGCCGTTGGCGAACTGGTAGATCTTGACCTGGGTGTCGAGCTTGGAGGCGCCGGCGCCGAAACCGATCACGAGCCGGCGCAGGCGATTGCCCTCGTCGACGTTCACGAAACGGCCGTCGATGACGAGTGCGCCATTGGGCACGGAGGTGCCGCGCAGCATCGCCTGGGCGTTGAAGCCGAGGTCGGTGAGCCGCTTGACCAGCGTGGTCGACAGGTCTTTGGCGACTTCATGGCCGGTTTCAAGATCGCTTGCCTGCTGCTGCTCGGCGTTCATCGTGGCGGCACGGTAGACGCGTTGGAAGACGCTCTGATTCTGGGTCACCTCCGAGTTGGAGACCGCGAAGTCGTAGACGATCACCTGATTGGGCCGGGCGGCATTGACAGGTTGAGCGGAGGTTGCCGGGCTGATGCTCGCCGAAGTACATCCGGCGACGGCAAGCGCGAGCAACAAGAACGAACTGCGCAGAGAAACCCGAAGCCGGGCGTACCTTCGCGACATAATCCCCCTTTTTACTTCTGGCGATTCCCAGTCTGCCGCGAATCGATCGACGCGGTAACGCGTCTTATCGAAGGTCGGTGCGGCGACGGTTCGCGCTCGCGACTCCAGCGCGAACCGTGCCGGACCAAAACCTTGACGAACTCAGCTGGGCGGGCGCTGCCCAAGCTCGACGAAATTGCCGTCGGGGTCGCGAACAAAGGCGATGCGCGCGACGTTGCCGAAGTTGGCAGGGGCGACCGCCTCGGTCGCACCTCCAGAGGTTAGCTGCTTGAAGGCGTCGTCGCAGTTACGCACCTGGATGGTAACGTAGCGGATGCCGAGCGCCGCCATTTCCTTGACCACTTCGAGAGGATTGGCGAAGGACTTTTTCGCCGCGCGGGTCGCGCCCGGGTCGCGGAAAGGCGCGAAGATCGTCTCGCCGATCTTGTAGCGGTTGCCCCCGATCGCCTGCGCGCCACATGCCTTGAGGTAAAAGTCCTCGTACGCGTCGACATCGGTGACGCCCAGCCTCACCTCGATCTGCGTGACGTCGTCGCGGCCCGGAGGCACGAGTTCGACGGTGTTGCCGTCGGGGTCGAAGAGCGCCTCGGGCGTCGAGACTTTGGGTGTCGCGATGATTAGGGTTTCGTAGCCGCCGGGATGGCGTCGAGGCAACGGGTCGCGCGAATCCATAAGCTTGATCACGGAACCGTTGGCAAGGTAGCGATGCTGCCGGAAGCCGCCGCCGACCGGCAGTATCGACTCGAAGGCGAGCCCGAGCGTTTCGCCATAAAAACCCTTCATAGCGTCGATATTGTTGGTGAAGAGGCCAACATCAACCTGCGGCCGCGCAAGTTCCATGTGCGAATCTCCTCCCGTAAGGTTCTTTGGACCTGAGCGGCCATCTAGCAGATAAGGCGCGCGAACGGAAACGCCCCAAACGGAGACGGATGGATGAGCCGCATTGTCTTGATTCGGCACGATCTAGCGCCCGCGGCGCGGCGGCGGCGCTTCAATTTGGCGGCGCGCTGGATTATGAGTGGATGCTGGGCAAAGCCAAGGCCCGGCATCTTCGAGCGACTGCGAGGAAATCAGATGGACTTCGAACTCTCCCCCAAGGTCAAGGACTATCAGGCCAAAGTCACTGCGTTCATGAACGAATACGTCTACCCGATCGAAAAACAGGTCGAGGACGAGATGAACGTTCCGGGCAAGGAACACACCGAGCCCGCGGTGCTAAAGGAGGTCCGCAAGAAGGCCAAGGCTGCGGGGCTGTGGGACCTGTTCATGCCGGACGTTGAGTACGGCAAGGGATTGAAGGTCGCGGAGTATGCGCCGCTGTGCGAGATCATGGGGCGCAGTCCGATTGGGGCGCGCGCGTTCAACTGCATGGCGCCCGACACCGGCAACATGGAGATCCTGGCCGACTTCGGTACCCCCGACCAGAAGAAAAAATGGCTGGCGCCGTGCCTCGAAGGTGAGATGCGGACCTGCTTCTCGATGACCGAGCCGGAAACCGCGGGATCGGACCCGACGCAACTGGCGACGCGGGCGGCGCGCGAGGGCGATTATTACGTTATCAACGGGCATAAGTGGTTCACCTCGGGCGCGATCGGCGCAGGGTTCGCGATCGCGATGGTGGTGACGGATCCGAACGCGGCGCCGCACAAGCGGGCGAGCATGTTGATCGTGCCGACCGACACGCCGGGTTTTAACTGCGTGCGGCCGGTGCCGGTAATGGGCCATGCCGGAGGCGGCGGCCATTGCGAGATCATCTACAACGACTGCAAAGTGCCGATCACCAACATGCTGGGCCACGAGGGCGACGGTTTCGCAATCGCGCAGGCGCGTCTGGGTCCCGGCCGGATCCATCACTGCATGCGCAATATCGGCGTGGCCGAACGCGCGCTCGAATTGATGTGCAAGCGGGCGAACACCCGCTGGACGCACGGCAGCCTGCTGGCGGACAAGGCCAACGTGCAGCAATGGATCGCCGATTCGCGGATCGAGATCGACGCAACGCGGTTGGCGGTGATGCACGCGGCGTGGATGATCGACACGGTGGGCAAGCGCGAGGCGCGCCAGGAAATCGCGATGATCAAGGTGCAGGCGGCGAACATGGTGATGGATGTGCTCGACCGCGCCATCCAGTTGCACGGCGCGATGGGAATGAGCGACGACACGCCGATCGCACGCTTCTGGCGCGAGAACCGCGCGATGCGAATCGTCGACGGCCCCGACGAAGTCCATCGCATGACGATCGCGCGGCGGGAATGCCGCAAGTGGAGGCAGTAGCGGGCCGAAACGATCCGGATCGGGTGGGCTACCGCTCGCCCAATGGACCAGGCAATGGCGGAACCAGAAATCGACAAGGACCAGCCGCTCCCCGAGTTCGGCGAGGTCCGTGAAGAAGAGCAACTCGACTGGCCGCGGCTGGTCGCCTACTTGCGCGAGCATCAGGTAGCCGGCGCGGATCAACCGCTCGAGGTAAAGCAGTTCTACGGCGGCCATTCGAATCTGACCTACCTGCTGCGCTTCGGCGACAAGCAGGAATGGGTCGTGCGGCGTCCGCCGTTCGGACCGCTGCCCGCCGGCGGACACGACATGGCGCGGGAGTTTCGCGTGCTCTCGCGGGTGTGGGAAGGCCTGGCCCAGGCGCCGCGCGCGATTTTGTTTTGCGAGGATCCGTCGATAATCGGGGCGCCGTTTTTCGTAATGCAGCGGCGCAGCGGTTTCGTAATTCCCAACCGGCGCCCGCTGCCGCCCGGAATCACGAAGAATCCAGAGACCTTCCGCAAGATGTCGGAGGGGTTTGTCGATACGCTCGCCGACCTCCACGGAGTGGACTACGAACGGCTTGGACTAGGCGGGCTCGGCCGGCCCGAGGGCTTCTTGCGGCGGCAGATCACCGGATGGATGGATCGTTGGGAGAAGGCCAAGACCGCGGAAAACCCGCTGATGAACAAGCTTGGCGCCTGGTTTCTCGAAAATATCCCGTCCGCACAGAAGCCTGTGCTCCTGCACAACGACTATTATCTTCACAACATGATGTTTGCGCCCGACAACTCGGGCAAAGTGGTCGGGATCTTCGACTGGGAGATGTCCACACTAGGCGACCCGATGGTCGATCTTGGAATCGCGCTGGGGTATTGGCGGGATCCGGACGACGCCCAGGAGCTGATCGACCTGGCCGAAGGGCACGCGCACACGATTCAGCCCGGCTTCATGACGCGGCGCGAACTGGCCGAGCGTTACGCGCGGCGCACCGGCCGCGATATCAGCCATATCGAATATTACTGGGCATGGGCGCAGTGGAAGACGGCCACCGTGGTGCAGCAGATTTACGTGCGCTTCGTGCGCGGGCAGACCACCGATCCGCGTTTCGAGAGCATGGGCAAGCAGCCGCCGGTGCTGGCGCGGGCGGCGGCGCGGGTCGTTGCGAAACTCGGCTTCCGGGAGTAACAAAAGGGCTGTCCGGGTGGGTCCCCTCGCGCTCGCGAAGGGATGGAGAAAACGCCGGCAGGTTGGTCTTTTCGCCGGCCGTTGACTAGATTATGCGATTGAGAAAGAGAGGGCGGGCGAC
>DASPQS010000043.1:0-7809 GCA_035624865.1 Binataceae bacterium (SeqCode)
CGCGATCAGCACGCGATCTTCGCCAACGTCGAGTTCGCGTACTAAGGCCGATTGTTTCTCATGTGGATTAATCGAAGGGGACTGATGAACTTCAACCGAAAATTGATCGCGCTGGCGGGGCTGACAGTCTGGCTCGTGACCGCCTCGGCGCGCGCCGCACAGACGATTCTCAATGTGTCGTATGATCCGACGCGCGAATTCTACCAGGAGTTCGACGCTGCCTTCGCAAAAAACTGGAAAGCCAAGAACGCTCAGGACGTAACAATCAATGTTTCCAACGGAGGTTCCGGCAAGCAGGCGCGTGCGGTGATCGACGGTCTCGAGGCGGATGTGGTTACGCTCGGGATTGCCTACGATATCGACGCGATCCACGAAAAGGCGGGGCTGCTTCCAGCCAACTGGCAAAGCCGCCTGCCCTACGATAGTTCCCCGTACACCTCGACCATCGTTTTCCTGGTGCGAAAAGGAAATCCGAAGGGAATCAAGGATTGGCCGGACGTAGTGAAACCGGGAGTTTCGGTGATCGCACCCAATCCGAAGACCTCCGGCGGCGCGCGATGGGCGTACCTGGCGGCATGGGGTTATGCGCTGCGGGCGCCCGGTGGCAGCGAAGTCAAGGCGAAGGATTTTGTTACTCAACTCTATAAGAACGTGCCCGTGCTGGATTCGGGGGCACGCGGCTCGACGACGACGTTCGTAGAGCGTGGAATCGGGGACGTCCTGCTGGCATGGGAGAACGAGGCGTATTTGGCGGTGAACGAGTTCGGAAAGGACAAGTTCGAGATCGTTTATCCGTCCGTCAGCATCCTGGCCGAGCCGCCGGTCGCGCTCGTTGACAAGATCGCGGATCGACATGGGACACGAGCGGTCGCACAAGCCTATCTCGAGTATCTCTACTCGGAGGAGGGACAGAGTATCGCCGCGAAGCACTATTTCAGGCCTCGGCTCGCCTCTGTCGCGGCGAAATATGAGTCTAACTTTCCGAAGATCAAGCTGTTTACGATCGGCGAAGTCTTTGGCGGCTGGGAGAAGGCGCAGAAGACCCATTTTGCCGACGGCGGTGTGTTCGACCAAATCTACAAGCCGTAGGATCGGGGGCAGCGCGCAGGAGAGCGGGACAGTGCAGATGAAGACCGGCAGGCGTAGTGTAATCCCGGGTTTCGGGCTCACGATGGGCTATACCATAGTCTACCTGAGCCTCATCGCGCTCATCCCGCTCTCCACCATCCTGCTTAAGACGGCCGGCATGGGGTGGCATCGGTTCCTGAGCGTGGTGCTGTCGCCGCGAGTGTTGGCGGCGTACAAGCTCAGTATCGGCGCCTCGATCGCGGGAGCGGGCATCAATTCGACGTTCGGTCTTGTCGTGGCGTGGGCGTTGGTGCGTTACCGCTTCCCGCTCAGGGCGATCCTCGACGCGATAGTCGATCTGCCGTTCGCGCTGCCGACCTCCGTCGCCGGAATCACGCTTACCGCGATTTACTCCGAGAACGGCGCGATCGGCAGGCTCTTCGAGCCGCTCGGGATAAAGGTGGCATTTACGCCGATCGGAGTAATCGTCGCGCTTACGTTTATCGGATTACCGTTCGTGGTGCGGACGGTTCAGCCGGTGCTGCAGGACCTCGAGAAGGAACTGGAAGAAGCGGCGGCGACATTGGGCGCGTCCCGTCTCCAGACCTTCGCCCTGGTGATCGCGCCGGCATTGATGCCGTCATTGATCACGGGCTTCGCGCTGGCCTTTGCACGCGCGCTTGGTGAGTACGGGTCGGTTGTCTTCATTTCCGGCAACATGCCGATGCGCACCGAGGTGGTGCCTCTGCTGATCATGACCAAGCTCGAGCAATTCGATTATGAGGGTGCGACCGCGATCGCGCTTGTGATGCTGGTGATGTCGTTCGCAATGCTTTTCCTGATCAACCTTTTGCAGACATGGAGCGCGGGGCGCCATGCCGACGGATGAGTGGGAGCTGAATCGTATGCTGCACGCGGGGCTTGTCACCGTGCCGCGCGACGACGCGCTGGTCCGGATGCGGCGGGCGGCGAGCGAACCAGTATGGGCGCAGGCGTTGATCGTCGGAATAGCGGTGACGTTTCTCGGTGTGTTTCTGATCCTGCCCCTACTGACGGTATTTGCCGAGGGGCTCCGCCAGGGCGTGCGCGTTTATCTGGCCGCGGTGACCAACGCCGAAGCGGGCAGCGCGATTCGCCTGACGCTGCTGACGGCGGGGATTGCGGTGCCGCTCAACCTGGTGTTCGGTTTGGCCGCGTCATGGGCGATCACCCGGTTCGAGTTTCGCGGCAAGAACCTGCTGACGACACTGATCGATTTGCCGTTTGCGGTGTCGCCGGTGATCTCCGGGATGATTTACGTGCTCCTCTTCGGCGCGCAGGGTCTCCTTGGCAGGACGCTCGCCGCCCACGATATCCGCATAATCTTTGCGGTTCCCGGAATAATACTGGCCACAACCTTCGTGACGTTTCCATTCGTCGCGCGCGAATTGATCCCGGTGATGGAAAGTGTGGGAAGTGAAGAGGAGCTGGCGGCGCTCACGCTCGGCGCTGACGGCTGGCAGACCTTTTTCCGGGTCACGCTGCCGAAGGTGAAATGGGCCCTATTGTACGGTGTGGTGATCTGCAATGCGCGCGCGATGGGTGAGTTCGGCGCGGTCTCGGTGGTTTCGGGGCATATTCGCGGGCTAACCAATACGCTGCCACTGTATGTAGAGATACTCTACAACGATTACGACTTCGCAGCTTCGTTTGCAGTGGCTTCGCTGCTGACTTCGCTTGCCCTGGTTACGCTCGTCGCCAAACGCATCCTGGGCGGCAAGGTCGAGCCCGCAGAAATGGCTTTGCGGGAAGGAACGCAAACGAAGCGAGAGGCCGCATGAGTATCGAAGTACGCAATCTGCGCAAATCCTTCGGGGATTTCGTCGCTCTGGACGACGTTAGTCTCAGGATCGAAAAGGGCGAACTGATGGCACTGCTCGGTCCGTCGGGTTCGGGCAAGACCACGCTGCTGCGAATAATCGCGGGGCTCGAGATACCCGACTGCGGCTCGGTGCATCTGGGCGGCGAGGAGGCGACCGGCTGGAGCGCGCGCGAGCGCGGCGTCGGTTTCGTCTTTCAACACTACGCGCTCTTCCGTCACCTGACGGTGTTCGAGAACGTGGCGTTCGGGTTGCGAGTGCGGCCACGCCGGAGCCGTCCGCACAAGGAGGAGATTCGCGCGCGTGTCCATGAACTGCTCGAGCTGGTGCAGCTGGGATGGGCTGGCCCGCGATACCCCGCGCAACTCTCCGGCGGGCAACGCCAGCGGGTCGCACTGGCACGTGCGCTCGCGGTGGAACCGCAGGTGCTACTGCTTGACGAACCTTTCGGAGCGCTCGACGCCAAAGTGCGGGAGGAGTTGCGGCGATGGCTGCGGCGGCTGCATGACGAATTGCATCTGACAGGCGTTTTCGTGACTCACGATCAGGAGGAGGCGCTGGAGGTGGCGACTCGCGTGGCCGTGCTGAACAACGGTAAAATCGAGCAGGTCGGGGCGCCCGAAGAAATCTACGACCGTCCGGCAACACCGTTCGTCTCGGGCTTTCTAGGCAACGTCAACCTGTTTCACGGACGTATTCATGACGGCCGGGTCTATATCCACGGAACCTCGGTAGCGGTCGAAGACGGCAACGGCGTTCACATTGAAGGTGAGCGCGCGATGATCCACATCCGGCCGCATCTGCTCGAGATCAACACGGCACCCAGCACAAAGGGCGCCTTTCCTGCGACGATAAGGCATATCAATTCGGCGGGAACGCGGGTTAAGATCGAGCTGACGAGCGAGTGGGGTGATCCGGTCCGGGTCGAGATGGATCATGAACGGCTGCGCTCGCTCGGACTCAAGCCCGACGCGAAGGTCTACTTGAGTCCGTGCGAAAAGCGCGCGTTCGTCTATCAGATTTGAACGTCGGACCCCCGGGTAAGGGCGAGCAGGAAGGTTGCGCGAAATCGCGATTGCCGGGGGCACGAGATGGCAGCGGACAGCGAATTATCCGAACTGTATAAGCGGCTCGCCACGATCGAGGATGACGTCGATGCGGGGCGCTATCGTCCGGGGCCGTGGGAATCCCTGTTGCGGACGTTGCGCGAGCGTCCGCGCGCGGAGCGCGAGGAAATCGCCGACGCGGTGGCGCGCGTCAGCCGCAAACTCCATATGCGCGGCGGCCGCAGGACTATCGAAGTCGGCAGCGCGATCACGGTCGAGCTGGCCGCCACGATAGCGGGCGCCGTGCTGCTGATCGTGGCGTTCGCGACCGCCTCCAACCTGCTCGCGATCGTGAGCGTTTCGATTTGGGCCACGACCTTCCAGCCGCTCATCAAGCTCGCATGCGGCCGCGCGCTCGGCGTGCGCTACGACTACGCCTACCTGTGGGCACTCGAGCCGCGGCTCAAGATGGATTTCGGCAGCTATATCGCCGCGCCGCGCGCCGCACGAATCCTGCTCCATCTGTCGGGGACCGTGGGATCGCCGCTGGCGGTGTGGATCGTCTGGCTGTTGCTGCCGCCGGGCATGGCGCTCGCGAGAATCCTGTGCTGGTACGCGATGTGGGTGCTGATCGGGATCAACGCGGTGACGCTGATCGTCGGACTGGCCGGGATTCGGCGTCTCGGCGGGTTTCGCATGCGCGATAGCAGCAGCGGGGCCGCGGCGGCCGAACTGCGCGAGGCGGTCGGCCTTCGCGCCTGATCGTCCGGCGGCGCGCGTGATCAGCGCGGCAAATAGGCGAGCGGGGGAGGGGAGGCGGCGAACTCGGCGCGCAATGCTTCGTAGCTCGCCAGATCGTCAACCGTGCGGAAGAAGCTGCGGTCCACGTAACCGCAAAGCGGCAGCCCCTGCGCGGCGATTGGCGCAAACAGACCGCCCATCAGGCTGAACGGCGGATTTTTCGGCAGCATCTCGAGGACAGCCGGCTCACACACCATCGCACCGCAATACATGTAGGGCTTGAGCGCGGCGGCAATCTCCGGCGCAAGTTCGGCGGGATAATCGTCGAACTCGCCGCGCGAGCGTCCGCGCAACAGGCGCATCCGGCGAATCCTTCCGTCAGCGTCGATTTCGATACGGCTGTAGGCGTCGGGATCGCCGCCGTCGCGCAGTGCGAAGGTCGCGAGCGGCGCGCGCTCCCGATGGAACGCGATCATGCGCGGCAGGTCGAGGCCCAGAATCGTATCGCAATTGAGCATGACGAAGGGTTCTTTGCCGAAATAATCGCGCAGCGCGAGCAGCGGTCCCCCGGTGCCGAGCAGCGCGGGCTCGGGTGAATAAGTTATGCGCAGGCCGAGCGCCTCACCGCGGCCGAGCGCGTGCTCGATCTGAGCGCCGAGATGGTGGACGTTGATCGCGACGTCGACGATTCCCGCGTGGCGAAGCATCAGGAGCGGATAGTGGATCAGCGGACGGCCCCCGGCTTCGAGCAGAGGCTTGGGGATTTTTTCGGTAAGCGGGCGCAGCCGCTCGCCGTAGCCCGCCGAAAGTACGAGCGCCCTCATCGTAGGCGCGATCACGATCCGAGGGCGGCGCGCAGGTTGGGAAAGCCGGACTCCTCCGCGAGCATCCGGCGCGCCTGCGCCTGCGCGTAAGGGATATACCGGGCGTAACCGGATTTGCCCTCGCGTTCGAGGAAGGTAAAGCGGCCGATGACCTTGAGCGCATGCTGAAGCACGCACAGGCGGTAGCTTTCCATGAAATCGGCGAAGGCAGGCGGCGTGGCGCCTCGCCGAACGATCCCGGCGTAATAGTAGTCGAGCACCCGCCGTTCGATCGCGGGCGTGATTACGCGCGAGGCGTCGCGCGTGGTAAGCAGCACCGCCAGATCCTGCGCGGCAGGCGCCATCAGGGCGTCCTGGAAGTCGATCACGCGAAGGCGCGGCTCGTTGCGATGGTTCATCTGCATCTGCACGAAAAGATTGTGGCCGTGGTAGTCGCGATGGGAGAAGACGCGCGGGAAACTATCGAGCCGCGCGGCGAGCCGATCGAGTTCGGGCGCGATCGCACCGCGGTCAACGCCCGGAGCCGCCGCCTCGATTCCGTATTTGGCGAACTGTTCGAGTTCCCATCGAAAAAGGCGTGCATCGTAGGCGACGCGCGCCGCGATACAGCCGGCGTCGAGCCGCTGCGTGCCCTCGAGATGAAACAGCAGGAGTTCGTCGGCGGCGAGCCGGTATAGATCGGCCGCGTCGCCGCGCGTGGCCGCCTCAAACAGCGCGATTTCACCGACGTCCTCGACCAGCAGCATCCGCGCCCGGTTGTCTGCCACGAACAGGTCGGGGACGGCCGCGCCGATTTTGCGCAGAAAGCGATGTAGATTGAGCCAGGGCGGCTCGGGCAGCGGTTCGGGGAGCAGATTCAGCGCGCGAGCGTAGAGCGGCAGATCGTCGGGGCCGAGGTCGACCGCGATCGCCGTCGGCGGAACCTCGTGCGCGTGGCCCGGCTCGAGCGCAACTCGCCAGAAGCGCCGGCTCGAGGCGTCGCCTTTGAGCGCGACAATTCCGGCCACGGACGCACCGGGCCATCGCCGGCCGACCGCGTCGCGAATCCAAGAGCCTGGCTGAGAGCTTTCCTCGGCCTCCACGAACTGAATTCTAGCGGCTGGCGCACGGTCGACGCCATGCGGTTTGCTCCCGAATCATTGGGACTTCGTTGTGCTATGGCTTGCGATTTTGTCTTCGCGACGCGAATCCGGCCGGGAAAGTCCGAAAGGGTAGGGTGCCTGGAGGGCTAATGCGCTTGCGGTTGCTCGAAGCTTACCAGTTGTTCGTAGAGCCGTTCGATCTCGCGGCCCAGCCAATCGTAGCGGGCGATCATGTCATTGGCGTCCTTGCGCGCGAGGTAGAAGTTCGGGTCGTTCATCTCGAGCGCGAGCGCCGCGCGCTCGCTCTCGTGCTTTTCGATCTGCGTCTCGAGTTCGGCGCGTTGTTTGGCCGCGCGCGACTTCGCGCGTTGCGTCTCGCGATCGACGTTGCGGGCGCCGTCGTTGCGTCCAGCCCGCGGCTTGGCGCCGTCGCCGTTGGCGCCGCGGTTCTCCATCGCCGTAGCGGACGGAACCGGTGCAGTGGCGGGACCGCCATTGCTGACAGCCGCGGCGCTCGCATTGGCCGCGACGGCGGGCGTCGCGAGCGCCGCGCTGCGCCCCGCGTCCTCCGACGCTTTCTTCGAAAGGTAGTCGTCGTAGTTGCCAAGGTAGCGGATCGCGTGTCCACGGCCGACCTCGATTACCTCGGTCACGAGTTGGTTCAGGATGTGGCGGTCGTGGCTGACGATGATTATGGTGCCGGGAAAGCGCCGCAGCGCCTCGAGCAGCGTTTCCTTGGCGACGATGTCGAGATTGTTGGTGGGCTCGTCGAGCAGCAGGCAATTGTTGCGGCGCGCGATCACCTTGGCCAGCGCGAGCCGGGCGCGCTCTCCGCCCGAGAGCACACCCACGCGCTTGTTCACGTCGTCGCCCGAAAACAGCATCGCGCCGAGCAGGCTTCGGATTTCCGTGGTGGTCATTCCCTGGGCGTCGCGGCCGAGTTCGTCGAGCACGGTACGGTCGTAATCGAGCGACTCGGACAGGTTCTGCGCAAAGTAGCCGAGCGCGACGCGGTCGCCGACCGTGCGCTGGCCCGCGGTAAGATCTTCGATGCCGGCGAGCAGGCGAATCATGGTGGACTTGCCGGCGCCGTTGGGACCGACCAGCGCGATGCGCGCACCGCGTTCAATCTCGATATCGACGCCGCCGTAGACGGTCAGGCCGTCGTAACGCTTGACTGCGCCCTTGA
>DASPQS010000044.1:0-4683 GCA_035624865.1 Binataceae bacterium (SeqCode)
CGATTACGCCGACGTGCCGCCGCTCAAGGGGGTTTATCGCAGCGACGGCCCGAGGGCGGCAATGACGGTGGTGCTGAGCGTCGAACCCGCGGACTACGGGGCGGACTCGCCGGGCGGGGCCGACGATCAGGGTGGTCATCAGTCGCAGCAATAGAGCAGCGGCGCGCGGCCGCCCGATCTTTGCGGTCGCGGCGGAGCTTGGCTAGGATCGGCGGCATTGCGCCGGGATCGATCCGGCCGGGAGGCTCCGATGGCGAGCGCCGCGCCCCACAACCCGCCGTTTCGCGCCGATCATGTTGGAAGCTTGCTCCGTCCGCCGGAATTGCTGAGGGCACGCGAGGATTATGCGGCCGGCAGGATTTCGGCTGCCGATTTGCGCGCGATCGAGGACCGTTCGATTCGAGATGCAGTCGCTTTCCAGGAGGAGGCCGGGCTCGAATCGATCACCGACGGGGAGTACCGCCGCGAAGTTTTCTACACGGATTTCTATTGCCGCGGACTGGGCGGCGTTAACGTCGCCTATGACCCGTCCGCGATCGACGAAATGTTCTTCGTCAACCGCGAAGGGCATAAGCTGCCGATTATCGTGCCGCGGGTGCACGGCCGCATGAGATGGACGGCGGCGATCCATGTGGGCGATTTCAACTTCCTGCGCGCGCTCACCTCGCGCACGCCGAAGCTGACGATTCCCTCGCCCACGATCATCCATTTCCGCGCCGGCCGCGCGAATATCAGCCGGGAGGTCTATCCCGACCTCGAACTCTTCTGGCGGGACGTCGTCGACGCCTTCCACAAGGAGCTGCACGCGCTGGCGGACGCGGGATGCCGCTACGTGCAGATCGACGAAACCACACTTGCCTCTTTAAGCGACCAGCGGATCTGGCCGCAAATGGAAAAACGCGGAGACGACGGACGCAAGCTGCTGCTTGAGACCTATCCCGGGATCATGAACCGGGTCTTCGCCGGACGGCCCAAATCGCTGCACGTGGCGATGCACATCTGCCGCGGCAACAACCAAAGCCATTGGAGCGCTGAGGGCGGTTACGACCTGGTCGCCGATACGCTGTTCAACCTGATCGACGTCGATTCCTACTTCCTCGAATACGACACACCGCGCGCTGGAACCTTCGCGCCGCTGCGCCTGGTCCCGAAACACAAAACCGTTGTGCTCGGGCTGGTTTCGAGCAAATTTCCCGAACTCGAGTCGAAGGACGAGCTCAAGCGCCGGATCGACGAGGCCGCGAAGTTCATCGACCTCGACCAGTTGTCGCTCAGCCCGCAATGCGGCTTCGCGAGCACGGCGCCCGGCAACCGGATCACGGTCGATCAGCAGCGGGCGAAATTGCGACTGGTGGTGGAAACCGCAAAGGAGGTCTGGGGCTGAGCGGTCCTAGTTTCGCGGCGGCACCGAGACGTAGCGATTGCCGCGTTCGTAAAAGCGCCACGGCCGCGCCGCCCAGGCGCCGGCGTAATGCACGTTGATGCGCGGAGAGCGGCCGATCCTGAATGGACGGCGATTCTGCGCTTCTTGCAAAAAAAGTTCGTCGCCGCAAAGGTCGCGCCCATAATCGGCACCGGTGATCGCGAGTGCCTGCGTCAGTTTACCCGGACCGTTGGTCAGATCGCGAGAATCGGGAGGTTTGCGCCGCCGTCTCGCCATCAGCGCGAGCCCGATCACCGGCTCAAGCGCCCGGATCAGGACCGCGTGCGGTTCGCCCTTGGAGGCCGCCACAATGTTCATCGCCCAGCAAGTGCCGTACAGAAAGTAGACGTAGGCATAGCCGGGCGGACCGAACATCGCCGCCGTCCGTTTGGTCAGCCCGCGCGAGCTATGCGCCGCCAGATCGAGCGGACCGCGATACGCCTCGGCCTCGACGATTCGGCCGGCCGCCACGCCCTCGGAGGTGCGATGAACCAGCAGCTTGCCGATCGATTCGCGGGCAACAACGAGCACCGGCCGGGCGTAGAACTCGCGGGGCAGCTTCACGTCAGACGAGAATGAACGAACAGGACGCGATCATCAACGCGCATGCGCTTCTGGTACAATCGAGGCTCGCGCACCTGCAAGCATCCGACGATGAACATCAATCAGCAAATTGCGCTGGCGATACTTGCGGCGCTTGGTGCGGTGGGTGTGCTCACCCTGGTTGGCGTCTGGCTGATCATCGGGATGTCGTGGGACGAATTCGCGGCGAGCCGCGGGAGCACAGGCGAGGCGGCGGAGCGGCCCTCCGGATGGCTACTGGTCTGGCGTGCGATCGCGCGCAAGTGCCCGGCGTGCGGCCGCGGCCGGATGTTCAGGTCATACTTCGGGATGAATTCCGCCTGCCCGGCGTGCGGGTCGGTCTTCTGGAAGCACGAAGGCGAATGGATTGGGCCGATGGTGATCGACTACGCGGTGGCCGTCACGGGTGTGCTGGCTTCCTGGGCGGTGCTGATGTTTTTCGGCTTCTCGGAAACCGCACAGATCGCGATCCCGGCAATGATAGCGGTCACGTTGGGGGTTGGCGTCGTGCCGTGGTCGCGCAGTTTCTGGACGCTCTTCCTGTACGTGACCAACGAAATGACTGCGGCGGACGGGTCCGCTGCGCCCAAGCCGGGCGAACCGCGCCTGCCGCCGTCGTAACGCGCAATGCGTCCGGGGCGGATAGCTCCACGGGTTAGCGGCGCTTTGCCAGTCAAGGCTTGGGGCGGCCGGGGTCTCAGACTGCCACGAACACTTTGACCGTCCGCAGCAGGATGGGCCCAAGTGGAGCGGGGAAAACAAGCGAGGGCGGCCGTGTGACACGTCCGCCCTGCGGTTGTGCGGATAGAAGCCCCGCCTAGCGGGCGTCGGGCGCCTGACTGCTTGGGGTGGCTGCGGCGGGCGGCATGTTCAGGTCGCGCGGAGCCAGCAGTTGCATCGCCTGAGCGAGGTCGAGATCGCCGTATTTCGGGTTGGAATAGAGCGAGTCGAGCTTTTTGACCGCGTCGTCGGCGGCAACGTCCGACATCGAAAGCTCGCGCGACAATTGCTTGATGATCTTGTCGGCGCCCTTCCAATGGAACAGCGCCGCGGCGAAGGTGAGGCTGTCGAGCTTGCCGATACTGACTTGCATCGCGTCGCTGTAGCCGTTGATGTAGCCCGTCTTCGCGGAAACGTTGAGTTTGTTCCAGAAAAGACCGTTGTGATCGGCACCAGGCGCAGCAAACCCAACTCCTAGACTCACCGCAAACCCCACCACCACGCCAACAATGAACTTTTTCATGTGGTCCGCCCCTCCGAGGCGGAGACCGTAAATGTTGGACGATCCTTTACCAGATTGTGAAGACTGATTGAATAGCGGGGGGCAACGTCTCGTCGCACGCTAAAAGCATGCTGGGACGCCATTGAACCCACCCGCACCCCGATGCCATCATCGAGGGGTGGCATTGCCCGCGTCGGCGTCCGTGGCGTCCATTTACGACCAGGTCCTCGAGTTTATCGATTCACCCGACCCGGCGGCATTCGAACCGCTGGCGATCGAAATTTACCGCTACCAGTTCGAGAATGTGCCACCCTATCGCGCATATTGCACGGCCCGCGGTGCGGTTCCGGACAAGGTACGAACCGTCGCCACAATTCCGGCGGTGAGCACCGTAGCGTTCAAGTACGCACGAACGGAAAGCCAGAAGGAGCCTGCATCGGCGGCGGCAAGGCTCTTCCTGACCAGCGGCACCACAATCGGCAAGAATGAACGCGGGCGTCACGTCGTGCTGCGGCCGGCGGTCTACCGCGCCTCCGCGCTTGGCCATCTGCGCCGCATGATGTTTCCCGACGGGCGACGAACCGCAATGCTCGCGCTTCATCCGACGGCGGACCGGATGCCCGAATCTTCGCTTTCTCAGATGATAAGCTGGTGTCTCGATGAGTTCGGCGGAGGGGCGGCGATGTGTGCTGCGACGCCGCGCGCGGTTGATACGAGCGCGGCGATCGGATTTCTCCGCGAAATCGCGCGCGGGCAGACGCCGATCACAATGCTGGGGACGACCGCTTCATTCGCCGCGTTGTTCGCGGCGATGAGCGCAGGTGGAATCACGATTGAACTGCCTGCGGCATCTCGCCTGATGGACACGGGTGGAGCGAAGGGTCAGGCGGTGCCGTTGAGCGCCGCCGAGATGGCCGCAGAAGCACGTCAGCGGCTGGGAATCGATCCGGCGATGGCGATCAACGAGTACGGGATGACGGAGATGTGCTCGCAGCTTTACGATGCTACGAGCTTCAACTCCGATTATGACGCGCTGCCGGGCAGCAGGATCAAACTCGCGCCGCCATGGCTGCGCGCAACCGCACTTGATCCGGTGACGCTCGAGCCGGTGCGCCAGGGCGAAGTTGGGTTGCTCACCTTTTTCGATCTCGCCAACGTCGGCTCCGTCTCGGCCTTGATGACCGAAGATTTCGGCGCCGTAATCGGGGACGGGGTCGCGATTATCGGGCGCGCGGCTGGCGATTCGCGCGGATGCGCCCTTGCGATAGAGGAGTTCCGGTCACGTGACCGCGCCAACGTAGCCGGGCATCCAACGGCATGAAGGATTTGGAGGCCGCAGACGAATCACAGCGGCGCGGAAGTGCCGATGCGGGGGTTTTCACGCGAGCCCGCCTGCTTCAGGCCGACGATCTCCGCCGGGCGGCGGTGGCTCTGCGAGCAGCCGCTGCCGACGCTT
>DASPQS010000045.1:0-2275 GCA_035624865.1 Binataceae bacterium (SeqCode)
AAAGCTCAGGTCCAGTGCGCGATAGAGTTGGCGCATCCGGTCGCCGAGGTCCTGCAGGAGCCGCTCACGCAGACGCACCACCTCACGCAATTCGTCGAGTCCTTCCTCGATCGGCGGGTTAGCCGGAGGCCCTTTTTGAGCTGCGAAGCGAGCGATGCCGAGCGCATCAACCGCATCGTGATGTAGCCCCTTCTTGAACCGGACACGGTGGCTTAGACATAGGACAGACCTATGACCAAGACACCGGACGGGATCGAAGTAATTGAAGGGCCGCAGCCCGGCAGGCGGCGGCGATTCACGGCTGAAGAGAAGCGCCGACTGGTGGCGGAAGCGGTGATTCCTGGTGCGAGCGTCAGCCTGGTGGCGCGCCGCAACGGGATCTCATCGAGTCTGCTGTTCCGCTGGCGGCGATTGATGGAACAGGGCGAACTGGAAAGCCTGGGCGCCGATGAGCCGGTGGTGCCGGCCTCGGAGGCCAGACAGTTGCGCGCGCGGGTGCGCGAGCTCGAGCGTCTGCTCGGCAGGAAGACGCTGGAAGCAGAGATCCTGAAGGAAGCGTTGGAGCTGACACGCTCAAAAAAACTGTGGTTGCGCTCGAACTGGCCCGGACCAGGAGATTCCAAGTGAAGCCGCTGGCTGAGGCCTTGGGAGTGGCGCGGTCCAATCTGATCGAACAGCGCAAGCCCGCGACGCGCAGACGATCCGGCCTTGGTCCGCGTCCGGATGATGAATGGCTGCTGCCGCTGATCCGAGCAATCGTGGCTGAGCGCGCTAGTTACGGCTATCGACGGGTGACCGCGTTGCTCAATCGTCAGTTCGAGGCCGAAGGCCGAGCGCGAGTTAATCATAAGCGGATCTACCGCATTATGTGGCTGAGTCATCTGCTGCTGCCGCGCTATAGCGGCCGGCGCGAGCGCACCCACGAGGGCGTGGTGGTCACCCTCAAGAGCAATCTGCGCTGGTGCTCCGATGTCTTTACGATCCGCTGCTGGAATGGGGAGGCGATCCAGGTGCTGTTCAGCCTCGACTGTTGCGATCGCGAGGCGATGGGATGGCTGGCGACCAGTGGCGGCGTGTGCGGCGAGATGGTGCGTGACCTTATGAGCGAGACCGTCGAATATCGCTTTGGTCCCGCGGCATTGGGTGCGCCGCATCCGATCGAGTGGCTGTCCGACAACGGCCCCTGTTACACCGCGCGTGAGACCTGCGAGTTCGCGCGCTCGTTGGGGTTGCTGGTCTGCACCACGCCGACCTACTCACCCCAATCCAACGGCGTGGCCGAGGCCTTCGTCAAAACCTTCAAGCGCGACTATGTATATGTGAATCAATTGCTTTCCGCAGCCGAGGTCATCGCTCACTTGCCGGGATGGTTCGCCGACTACAACGAGGTCCACCCGCACAAGGGACTCGGCATGCGCTCACCGCGTGAGTATCTGAGGGCGGTGTCGTGACTGGCTGTTTTGCACAGCAGTCGCAACCGCGACTGCCTAATCACCTGATCAGCCGCAGCGACGGCCGCGGTCAAGGGCGGCGTCAGCCGGCGCTCCTTTCGCGCGAACCCTTGACGACGCGCCGGCGCGAGGCTAGTCGCTTTACCAATTGGTGCTTATTCAACCCGCCACCGCTGTCCGATCTCGTAGGGGCAACTCCATATCAACGAACAGGTCAGGCGACCTGGAGAGTGCGATGATAATATCGCCGGTAATGCCATCGCTGAAATATTCCTGCTGCGGATCGCCACTTAAGTTGGTGAAGGTCGCGGCCGCATGGGAAGGGGATTCCGTGTTGATTGTGGCGAAAGTCGCGAGCAATCTCCGCGCGTGATCGCGGGCAAATTGGTCTGCTCCCGGCCCCCTGGGGTCGGACCTAGGCAAATCTCGCCCGGATGGGTTTTGGCAAATTCTGGCGATTGGCGCCGCCGTAAACGCTCTCCAGGTCCGATCGCTATCGAAAATCGCGCGCATGCGCGCGCTTTGCGCGTGATTCTCTGAAATGTCCGGAAACTGCGTGGCTGGATGGTGGAGCACAAGGGATTTGAACCTGTGGCCCCGAGGCAAATCGTCCTTGCGAAATTGTCCGCGACTTTGGCCCAGAATTTGGGATTAAAGCAAGCAGCGGCGCTAGAGAATCTCATCGCCAGAAATTCGCCTCTGATTGTCATAATCTATGCTCCCATTCGGCTTTAGTTTCGGATCCCACCGGGATTTCAACGTGGCTCGCACGAATTCTTATGGAGACCGAACGCTCGAATGGAGGTCACAGTCATCTGAAAGGC
>DASPQS010000046.1:0-3832 GCA_035624865.1 Binataceae bacterium (SeqCode)
GCCCCAAGCGTGGCAGCAATCGGCGGGCCGTCAAACGGGTCAGGGTCGTCGCAAAACGGATGGCCGGATTGAAGGACGACACGCCGTTGCGCAGCGACCGGAATGGTTATCCCGTTAACCGCCAATTCCAGGACGTCCCTCAGGATGAACCCGAGGTGCACGCCGAACCCGGATTCGAAGACGAAGTGCACGCGTTCAATTTTTTCGGCTACCTCTCGCGCTCGGACGTGACCTGGAACCCATCAGTATGCGCGGCGGTCAAGGATAGTCTGCTCTGTCCGACGACTGAGGAATTCGCGCTTCCGGTTATTCACGGTAACGATCGCGTCGAATGGTTCATCCAGCTGAGCGACGAAATCCACTGGGAGGTTTCGGATCGGGATACCGGCACGCCGCGCGCTCGCGCCGTGATGAAGCCCGGCGATGTGGCCGCGATGCCCGCCGATATTCGCCACCAGGGCTTCTCACCCAAGCGTTCGATGCTGCTGGTATGGGAAAACGCCGATCCGACGCTGCCCGATCTCTATGCGAAGAAAAAGCTCAAGCCGAACCCGATTGATTTCTAAGAACCCGATTGATTTCTAGCCAGCGGCCTTTTCGGATCAGCCGGTAGATTAAGCTGGTTGTCGCGCCTCTGCCGCGCGCTTGCCGCGCGCGCCCGGATGGAGCAACTTGAGGCTGAGCGAAACCCTGACGGGGAAGAGAACATGGGAGCGACAGCGGAAGTCCGGTCGAGGTCGGCCGCAATTCGGGCCCGCCTCAATCATCCCATCATCGATTCCGACGGTCATACCGCCGAGTTCGAACCGGCATTCTTCGACTATTTGGAAAATGTCGGCGGAGGCAAGGCGGTTGAACGCCTCAGGTCGCTCGACAGTCCGATCTCGTTCCGATGGTACCGCATGACGCCGCAGGAGATCCGCGACCATCGCGTGCCGCGCCCCCATTGGTGGGTTCATCCCGCCGGCAACACGCTCGATCGGGCAACCAGTTCACTGCCGCGGTTGCTTCACCAGCGGCTCGACGAGATGGGACTTGACTTCACAATCGTCTACCCGAGCCTGGGCATGTTCATGCTCCAGCTACCGGACGACGAACTTCGCACCGCGGCCTGCCGCGCCTACAACAATCTTCACGCCGATATCTTCCGCCCGTACCGCGATCGAATGACCCCGGTCGCGGTCATCCCGATGTATTCGCCGCAAGAGGCCATCGCGGAACTCGAACACGTCGTCAGCACGCTCGGTCTCAAGGCCGTTCTGATGCCTGCATTTGCGCGACGGCCGATAGCAGCCGTCGAGCGCAAATCGCCGGAGGCGGCTCGTTACGCCTTCTGGCTCGATAACTTCTGTCTCGACAGCGAATACGATTACGATCCGGTATGGGCGAAGTGCCGCGAGCTGAGAGTGGCGCCAACTTTCCATTCTCCGACTGCGGGCCTCGGCACTCGCAATTCGATCTCGAACTTCGTCTACAACCATATCGGCCACTTCGCTGCCTCGGCGGAGGCGATATGCAAGGCGCTTTTCCTCGGCGGCGTGACTCGCCGCTTCCCCGAGTTGCGCTTTGCCTTCCTCGAGGGCGGCGTTGGATGGGCCTGCACGCTCTACAGTGACCTGATTGGACATTGGGAGAAGCGCAATCCCAAGGCGCTCGAGCGGCTCGATCCTGCATCCCGGGATGAGGGACTGATGCGAACCCTCTTCCGCGATTATGGCGATGACTATGGCGATCGCCTAATCGCCCGGATGGACGAAGATCATTCGCAACTGCTCTGGGGTACTGTCGAGGACCGCGCGCGGCTCGACGAATGGGCTCCCTGCCGAATTGAGCGCAAGGAGGACATCCGCGACCTTTTTGTCCCTAAATTCTTCTTCGGGTGCGAGGGCGACGATCGGCTGGCCGCGCTTGCATTCGATCGTCGCAAGAATCCGACTGGTTCGCGTCTTCAGGCCATCTACAGTTCCGACTTTGGTCACTGGGATCTGCCCGACATGCGCGACGCGGCCCATGAAGCCTACGAACTTGTCGAAGAAGGATTGATTAGCGACGCCGACTTCAGGGATTTCGTCTTCGTCAACCCCGTTCGCTCCAAAACCGACGTCAACCCCGAGTTCTTCAAAGGTACGCGCGTGGAGACTGAAGTGGAGCGTCTGCTGCGCGAAGGCTGAATCAGGCGGCCGCCCCGCTCCGCGGAAACCGGCCAGCCTCGCCGCCCGGGGTTCATATGCAAAAGCTGACTGCGGCCAATATCACCGACGTTGCGACGCTGCCCGATCTCTATGCGAAGAAAAAGCTGAAGCCAACCCCGGTCGAATTCTAGCGCCTGCTGGTCGACTCCAAGTGTGATACAAGGGTGCGACTGCTGCTCTCGCAACGGGGGAAGCCGATGCGTTGCACCGGATGCGGGACCGATAATCGTGAGGGGCGGAGATTCTGTGCCCAGTGCGGCCAGCCGCTCAGGCTCGTCTGCCCTGCCTGCGGGGCCGGTAACGAACCCGGCGAGAAGTTTTGCGGCGATTGCGGTGTCGCGCTCGCCGGCAATTCAAAGACGGCCTCCGCTCGATCATCCGAGACTACGCCCGAGATTCGCGTCGCTCCAGAACCGCCAGACGGATTGGCCGCTATCGATGGTGAGCGCAAGACCGTCACCGCGCTCTTCGCGGATATCAAGGGCTCGACCGAGTTGATGGAAGACCTCGACCCGGAAGAAGCCCGCGCTATCATTGATCCGGCTCTCAAGCTGATGATCGACGCCGTCCGCCGCTACGACGGCTACGTCGTGCAATCGACCGGCGACGGGATTTTCGCGCTGTTCGGGGCTCCCGTCGCCCACGAGGACCATCCGCAGCGGGCGCTCTATGCGGCATTGCGATTGCAGGAGGATCTCAGGCGCCACTCGGATCGCGTTCGTGCCGATGGCGGACTGCCGATCCAAGCGCGGATCGGCGTGAACACGGGTGAGGTGGTGGTGCGTTCGATCACGACCGGCGAAGGACAGACCGAGTACACGCCTATCGGGCATACCACCAACCTGGCCTCGCGGATGCAGAACCTGGCTCCGATTGGCTCCATTGCCGCCACGGAGGCAACACGCAAGCTGTGCGAGGGCTATTTTACGTTCAAGGGGCTGGGCCCGACGAAAATTAAGGGCGTCGCTGAGCCGGTAGGCGTCCACGAAGTGACGGGAATCGGGCCGCTACGCACGCGGTTGCAGCGGGCGGTTGGGCGGGGGTTGACGAAGTTCGTCGGGCGCGAGCGCGAGATGGAGGCGCTCAAGCACGCTGCCGAACAGGCAAAGTCGGGGCGCGGGCAGATCGTCGCGGCCATGGCCGAGCCGGGGGTCGGCAAGTCCCGGCTGTACTTTGAGTTCAAGGCCACCTCGCAAACGGGCTGGATGGTGCTGGAGACGGTTTCAGTCTCGCACGGCAAGGCCTCCGCGTTCCTGCCGGTGATCGATCTGCTGTGGGGCTATTTCAAGATCACCTCCGACGATGACGAGCGCACGCGGCGCGAAAAGATCAACGGTAAGATCGTTACGCTCGATCGATCGCTGGAGGATGCTCTGCCCTATCTGTATGGGCTGCTGGGCATGGCGGATGAGAACAATCAGATCACGGAGATCGAAGCGCAAACTCGCAAGCGGCGCGCCCTCGATGCAATCAAGCGGATCATCCTTCGCGAATCGATCAATCAGCCCTTGATGGTAATCTTCGAGGACCTGCACTGGGTTGATGAAGAGTCCCAGGCGTTTTTAAACCTGCTCGCCGATTCGATTGGCACTGCGAAAGTCCTGCTGCTGGTTAATTATCGTCCCGAGTATCGTCACGAG
>DASPQS010000047.1:0-3813 GCA_035624865.1 Binataceae bacterium (SeqCode)
AGGCGGGATGGCCGCCGTTGGGCGAGGCGGTGGCGGAGAACGCGATGCGGCTGATCAAGTACGGGCTGCTGGCGACGACCGCCGGCCTGATCGAAGCCGCGGGCCTGCTCGAAATAATGTTCCGCAACCTGACGGGGAATCCTGAGGGCGTGGTGCAGCGGCTGCTCGAGGCGGTGGCGGACGCCGCGCGGGTTCAACTGGAAAGCCTGACGAGTGACGACGACGAGATGCGCCGGCTGTGGGAGGTGGTGGACCTGGTGTTGAGCGGTTTGCTCGGGATCCTGCGGTTTGGGTTGCTCAGCGATCGGCGCGGGCTGGACGCGATCGACGAGTACGATTGCCGCGAATGGTTGAGGATGAACGGCGCGTCGGAGCGTTCGCTCAACTCGGCGATGATGCGCGGAATCTACGACCTCGCGTTCGCGTACGAAAACGGCGACCCCGGACGGCCGCGCCTGGCGGCAGGGCAGGCGTTGCGGCGGACGCTTCGGATGTTCCTGACGTACCGGGGGTCGCTGTTCTGGAAGATGCGGGCGGGGATGGGCGACGTGGTGTTTGCTCCGTTCTACGAAGTGCTTGCGCGGCGGGGCGTCAGCTTCCGTTTTTTCCATCGGCTGGAGAACGTCAAGCTGGCCGAGGCGGCCGCGCTCGCGCCGGGGGAGAAGCCGTACGTGGAGGCGCTCGAGTTCGACGTCCAGGCGGAAATAAAGGACGGAAAGGAATACTCGCCCCTGATCAACGTGCGCGGCCTGCCGTGCTGGCCGGCCAGGCCGGACTACGGCCAAATCGCTGAGGGGGAGCGCGTCGAGCGCGAGGGCTGGGATTTCGAGTCGTATTGGGATCGGCGCAAGGCGGAAACGAAGACTCTGCGCGTGTCGGAGGACTTCGACTTTGTCGTTTTGGGAGTCGGGCTGGGCGCGATCCCGCATGTGTGCAGGGAGATCGTGGCGCGCGACGTCCGCTGGCGGGAGATGGTTGCGCGGGTCAAGACGGTGCCGACGCAGGCGTTTCAGATCTGGATGCGCGAGGATATGGAGCAGCTCGGCTGGAAGGATCCGCCGGTCAATATCGCGGGATTCGTGCAGCCGTTTGATACGTGGGCGGATATGCGGCATCTGGTCGCCGAGGAGAACTGGCCGGTCCAGCCGCGTTCGATCGCATACTTCTGTAGCGTGCTGCCCGATGGCGGGCCGGCCGCGGATCGATCCGACGCCGCCTATCGCGCACGGCGGCGCGAGGAGGTGCGGCGCAACGCGATCCGGTTTCTCAACCAGGACATCGGGCATCTGTGGCCGCGCGCGGTCGAGCGGCCGGGAAGGTTCCGATGGGAGCTGCTGGCCGATCCGCAGGAGCTGGAAGCGGACGGCGAGGCGGGCGAATCGCGCTTCGATTCCCAGTACTGGACGGCCAACGTGAATCCGACGGACCGCTACGTGCTGTCGGTTCCCGGGAGTACCAAGTACCGCATCTCACCGCTGGACAATAGCTACGACAACCTGACGATTGCGGGAGACTGGACCGACTGCGGATTCAACGAGGGCTGCGTCGAGGCGGCGGTGAAGTCGGGGCGGCTGGCGGCGCATGCGATTTCGCGCCTGCCCCTGCTCGAAGAGATCATCGGGTATGACCATCCATAACGACGGGACAAAAGGGGAGATCAGATGAGTGAGCGAGAACGGCTGCGCCGCGAGGATCCCGCACGCACCGAGCCGATACGCAATTGGTCGAACCTCTACCGCGCCGCGGATTCATGGAACGCGGAGCAGGCGCGGGCGCCGGGGAATTCCGCCGATGGCGCGGCGCGCAACGGAGCCGGCCACGACTCGGTGGAGCACGGAGTGCGCACCGGCTACCGGGTGATCGAGGAACATATCCGGGAGATCAGGCGGGGGCAGGGGATAGCGCGCGAAATGAATCGCGGGCCCTACGAGTCGCGGGGTATCGGCGACGATATCCTGGATGTGGTCGAACGGGTATATCGCTACTCGCGGGACCTGTTGCCGCTGTGGTTCGATTTGGCCGGGTCGATCGCGAGGGCTCCGGAGTTGCTGCGCGAGCTGGCGAACCCGCCTCGGCGCGAGAGCGAGGCGCGGGCCGACGGCGCCGCGGCGAGCCAGCCGATCGCGGTGGAGATTCTGTCGAATCGCCTCACCCGCGTAACGATCGAGCTGCGGCCGAATTCGGAAGGGCGAGCGCTGGGGGTGCGCGAGCTCCATGCGATGGAGCCGGGGAAGCCGCCGCTGACCGGGGTCAACTTCGTTGCCGGCAGCGCGGGGGTGGTGCTGCGAATCCTGGTTCCGGACGAGCATCCGGCGGGCGTCTACAACGGGGTGATCGCCGACCTCGAGAGCGGAGAGGCACGCGGCACGGTGAGCGTGCGGATCCACGAGCGCTAGGCGGCGGAAGCGGAGGCGCAAGCATGACGGCCGCGGCAGGATCGAAGCTGGTTCCCGAGATATTTTGCGAATACGGCGAGATTACGCGCGCGGCGCTCGCCGAATATCTGCCGTCGAAGGAGCCGCGGCGCTACCTGTACGATCTGCTGGCCGACTATCCGAATCGCGCGGGCAAGATGATGCGGCCGAGCCTGTGTATCGCGACGGCGCGGGCGTTCGGCGCGCGGCTGGACGAAGCGATCCGGTCGGCGGTCTCGATCGAGCTGCTGCACAACGCACTGCTGATCCACGACGATATCCAGGACGAGAGCGAGGAGCGGCGGGGCCGGCCCACGCTGCACGCGCTGCACGGGATTCCGCTGGCGATCAACGCGGGCGACACGCTGACGCTGTTGAGCCTGCGTCCGCTGATGGAAAATCGCACTGAGATCGGCGGACGGCTGGCGATTCGGATTATCGAGGAGACCGAACGGATGGCGCTGGCATCGGCGGAAGGGCAGGCGATGGAGCTGGGATGGCGGCGGGACAACGTGGTCGAGCTCGAGGACGCCGACTATCTCGAGATGGTGCTCAAGAAGACCTGCTGGCTTGCGACGATCCATCCGAGCCGAATCGGGGCGCTGATCGGGACGCGGGGCACGATCGAGCTGGAACCGTTCGTTCGGTTCGGCTTTTTCGTGGGGGCGGCGTTTCAGATCCAGGACGATATCCTCAATCTGACCGGGGACGCGCGGAGTTACGGCAAGGAGATCGACGGGGATATCCGCGAGGGGAAGCGGTCGCTGATGCTGCTGCGGGTGCTGCGCGAGGGCACGCCGGAGGAGCGCGCGGAGGTCGCCGCGATGATGTGCCAGCCGCGCGAGGAGCGGACCGAGCAGCAGGTGCGGCGGGTGCGCGGCCTGATGGAGCGCTACGATTGTCTCGAGCATGCGCGGCAGATCGCGCGGGGGCTGGCGGGCGCGGCCCTGCACGAATACTCACTGATATACTCAGGACTGCCCGAGTCGCGCGACAAGCGATTTATCGAGGAGCTGGCGACCTGGGTAGTCGAGCGGACCTAGTTTGCGTCCGCAGTGCGGACTTGGGCGCGTCCGCGGCGCGGAAACCGGAAGGAGGGGCGCAGGGAGATGGCAGACCGCGATTTTCCGCAATATAATACCGCGATCGCGCCGGATATACTGACTATTCGGACCCGCTTCAAGGAGCATCTCAGGGGAGTCAAGTCGCATATCTACCTGCTCAAGGCGAACGTCGCGCGGATGCGGGACTTCTGCGACCATTACCTGAATTTCGTCAGCGAGAGTCCGCGGGCGCCGGTGTATTTCAAGCCGGCGCTGCCGTTCGTTGCGCTGGGGGTTATCGACTACGGCAGCCTTTCGGTCGAAACGCAGAACATGGGCTGGATCGCGCAGCACGA
>DASPQS010000048.1:0-2603 GCA_035624865.1 Binataceae bacterium (SeqCode)
CGAACGCACAAATTTGCACAAATCTGGTTTTGCCCGTGCCGCGCCGCGCCGCTCAGAATCCGCAACGCTCGCCTGATTCCTGCTTGGCTGCTTGGTGCGGCCAAGCCTGATACTTTTGTAGGATGACATTTTGATCGCCATGTTCATATTCTTTGACAGCATGCAGACGAATTCGAAATGACCATCGCCGCCACGGAAGATCCGTTCGACCGCTCGAGCGTCGTTCATACCCGTGACGTCGAAGAGATGCGCCACGCGATGCTGTCGGTGTATGGCGCCTCGGCGTTCGAGGCCGCGGCCGGCGGCGAGTTCGAGGCCAGGGCGAGCTTCCTGCGGCTCGGCGGCATCGGCGTCGGCTTTTGCGGCTATGATGCCCGCGCCTCCGCGAGCTTCGGCGAAAGCGACTTCGCGCGGGTCCAGTTCGCGCTGCGCAGCAGCGCAACAACCTGGATCGGACCCGAGGCTTTCGGCGTCGATCAGAGCCAGGTCTGCATCACGACGCCGGGCCGAACCTCGAAGATCGTGTTCGAGCCCGGACTGCGGCAGCTGATTCTTCGCGTCGACAAGATCACCCTGGACAACGCGCTCACCGCGTTGCTCGGGGCGAGGCCCAGGCGCACCATCGCCTTCCATCCGGCGGCGCCGGCCGATCACCAGCGCTCGCTGATGATGCGCGAGCTGGCGATGTTCGTCGGCCGGCAGTTTTCATCCGGGGCGCCGATGCCGTCCCTGCTGCGGCGCGAGCTCGTGTCCTACGCCGCCGTGTCGTTCCTGATGTCCTACCGCAACAACTTCAGCGAGGTGCTCGAGCAGGACGGCGCGGCCGCCGCCGCGCACCACGTGCGCCGCGCCGAAGACTACATCGCGGCGCACTGGAACGAGCCGATCACGGTCGAGCAGCTCGCCGCCCTCACCAATGTCAGCGTGCGCAGCCTGTACCTGGCGTTCGAACGCTCGCGCGGCTATTCGCCGAAGGCGTTCGTCAAGATGGTGCGGCTGCGCAAGGCGCGGGATACCCTGCGCGATCCGGGCGCGGATACCGTCACGGCGACCGCGCTGGCCCACGGCTTCCACAACCTCGGCCATTTCGCCAGGGACTACCGCCTCATGTTCGGGGAGACGCCGTCGCAGACGCTGGCGCACGCCCGCCGCCATCTCGAGGCCGGTGATCGCAACGACTAGTGGAAGCGAGCGTCAGATCCACCGCACGAGGGATCTGCCCCTCAACCGCCGAGCGGCTCCCACACGTTGCCGACCTTGACATAGCTGCGCTTCACCGCCGCCCAGGCGATGCGGTGCGCGGCTTCCTCCTGGCGCGGGTCACCCATATGGGCGGCGAAGGCGTGGTTGAATGCCGCGCGGTAGATGTCCTGGGCGTGCTGCGGCAGATGGTCGCGCACCGAGGGCGGAAGTTCGGAATTGGTGCGGTAGGGCATGGCCTCGCTCCGAGCCGACTGCAGAATTCTAGAAGCGACGGCCCGCCGCCGCTTGAGCAGCATCAAGCTCCCACGTGGAGGACCCCGCCTCGATGATCCCGTGGAACGCATCTCTGTCGAGGATCTTGACGTGGCTACGATCGCGCAGGGAAATGATCTTCCGCGAGACGAGGGTTCGAAACGCCCGGCTCACGGCGGCGAGGGTCACTCCGAGATAAGCGGCGATGCTCGAACGATCCATCGGAAGATAGATTTCCGAAGCCGCCTCGCCTCTGCCGATCTGCAGGTGCTCCTGCAAATCGAGGAACATCGCCAGCCTTGTTGCCGCTCTTTTCTGGGAGAGAACAATCGCATGGCGTTGCGCCCCGCGAAGTCCCTCGCAGAGTTTGATGATGATTTCGACGTCCAGATCGGGATTGCTGTCGAGGACGCGGCGCAGGGCTGGCAACGGCATCTTGTAGGCGACGACCGGCGTCGCGGCCCTTGTTGCGTTGGTGTAACGACCTTCTTCCGAAAGGCCGAAGAGATCGCTGGTATGAAGAAACGCGATCACGTGCTCGCCCCCGGCAAGTGAGCGGTGGGCGATGACAACCCCGCTGATGATGGTGAACACCGCCTCCGCGTCGCCGCCCTCATGGTAGATCTGCTCGCCCTTCTTGAAGCGCACGATCGAGGCGATCCTGGCGAGCACAGCTCGCTCGTTGTCGCTGAGCAACTGGTGGCGATGGCCCTTCTCCAGATTGCCCGGAACCCACGGATGGACCGCGCGAATTGTAGGCCCTGCCACGTGCTTCCTCTCGGTCGGCATCTCGGCTACCCTCTCCGTAACCATCTCTCAAATAGTCGTTGCGCCGCACAGGAATTTGATCGCGATCAAACTTCCGCGGATTTCGGGCATGGCGCCAGGCGGCTCGATTTTTGATAGTGGTTGTTCAGTCGAAGAGGACCGCGATCATGGGCGAGGAGGTCTCTAGTCCACGCTGGATTTGCCGGCTCAATATCGAGCACTACAGCAAGCTCTTGCAGACCGAGCTCGATGCCCAGAAGCGGATCACGATCGAAAGGCTTCTCGCGGAGGAGACCGCCAAGCTGGCCAGGCTTTCCGAGGAGCCGGATCCTGCATCACTTCCCGCACCACTCGTGCCGCCTGAGTGAGACGCTCGATAG
>DASPQS010000049.1:0-17017 GCA_035624865.1 Binataceae bacterium (SeqCode)
TGGACGTCCGGCTTTACCTTTTTAGCTTCCTGTTCCAGCGTGGGTTGGAAATCTGGCGCCCGCGATTTCATCTGAGGCGAGGCAGCCAGGAGCTTGGCGGTATCATAAGTGGATGGCCAGCCAGAAATGACGGGCTCGTTAGCCGTGATTGAACTGCTGGTCTTGGCAAAATCCCGCACCGCGCTGAGATTCGCGCAGGCTGAGCTCATTGCCAGGAAGAGGAAGAGGAATAAGGTGCGCCGTTTCATGCACTACATCTCCGAATCGCAGGGGCGAGATGCCCGCCCGAGAACGACGCAGTTATTAGGAGCAAAAGAAGTTCCAGCCAAAAAGTTCCGAAAAGACCCAGGAAACCGCGCTCAAATGCAAGTAGGTGCTAAGAGAAGTGAGCACCGCTGCCAAAATCTTCGCGGAGCCTGCAAGCTATGGTTGGCAGCGGGCTCGTAGCCGGATGAGGGGGAGAAACGCAAACCACTCTTGCGGGTGTCGTCGGCAAAAATCGGGGGACTGGCTACACTTCGAGTTCGATGACGCGGTGGTCGCGTTTGTGGAAGTCGAGCACTTCGACATAGGGGCGCATCGAGGGGATCTTGTCCATCCGCATCTCCTCGTCGAGGCGGCTGGTGCCTTCACCCGGGTTCTTGCGCGTGACGTTGATGAATTCGCATTCGGAACCGAGCGCGACCGCGTAGTGCCATACGCCCTTCTCGATGAAGGCGGCCTGGCCAGGTTCGACGAAGAAGGCGGCGAGGCGAGTATAGTCGACCTCGTACTTGTCGTGGCCCTCGCCGCGGTTGCGCGGGGCAGGGGCGACGACGAGCGCCATCGTGCCGCGCACTGGGATAAAGGTCTGATTGTAGGAGAAGTGGGTCGCCATCATGCCGATTCGCCGCGGATTGGCGGGACGCTTCAGCTTGAGGAGTTCGATGGCGACGCGTCCTTCGCCGGGTTCCACCTCGGGAAAGATCGGATGCTTCGTCTCGAGCATCGTGCCGTAAGGGGCAAAGGCCGCGGCGGTGAGCGGCTGAATCTTGAGCTTGATGGTGTCGTCGTCCATCGGCGGCTAACCTCCGCGCACGAGGCATCAAGCCTCGAATATCCGGGTCTCTTCTTCCGACAGAGCACAGGTTAGGCCGCGCGTCGGGTTTGGTACAAGGGCCTAATGGCGGCGCGGGGATGGCGGCGGTTTGAAGCTCCGGTATGCAGCCTCGGGAAGGGTAGGGCGGTATAATCCCGGCATGGCGTGGCTGCAAACGGCAGACGACCTCGGCTTCAGGGTCGAACTCGCGCGGGCTCCCGAACGGATCGTATCGATTGTGCCGAGCTGGACCGAGACGCTATTTGCGCTCGGGCTCGGGCGGGAAGTGGTCGGGGTGACGCGGTATTGCGTCGAGCCGGCCGATGCGGTGGCGGCGGTGACGAAGATCGGCGGGACCAAGAATCCGAATATCAAAACGATCGTGGAGTTGCGTCCCGAGCTGGTGATCGCGAACGCCGAAGAGAACCGGCGCGAGGATATCGAGCAATTGCGCGCGGCGGGGATCGCGGTGTTCACGACTTATCCGCGCAAGATCAGCGCGGCGGTCGAGTCGCTGCTCAAGCTGGGCACGGCGGTGGGGCGCGCGGCGGAAGCGGCCGCGATGGCGCGCGAAATCGTGCTCGCGGTGAGCGAGATCGAGACCAGTGTAGGAGTGTGGAGCAAGCTGCGGTTCCGGGTGTTCTGCCCGATCTGGAAGAACCCGTGGATGGTGTTCAACGCCGACACTTATGCCCATGACGTGCTGCGGATGCTCGGGTACAGCAATATCTTTGCGACGGCGGGCGAGCGCTATCCGCGCACGACGCTGGCGGAGGCGATCGAGCTGCGGCCCGACTTCGTGCTGCTGCCGGACGAGCCCTATGAATTCGGCGCGCGCGACGTCGAGGAGTTGAAGCCGCTATTGCCGGCGGCGCTCGCGCGGCGGGTGGTGGTGATCAACGGGCGCGACCTGCATTGGTACGGCGCGCACATGGTGAGCGGGCTCAAGTCGCTGAGTGCGCTGCTGTCGCGGGTGCGGGCGTCGGCGGTGTGAGCGGCGCTTCAGATTGCGCCCGCGAGGCAAACATTCTAAAGGAAATAGGTCGCGTTCACGCGATGCATCGCGGCGATTTTGACGCGGATGCCCTTTCATAGCGCAAGGAGACGAACATGGCCGGACCAGCGCCGCTCGAGGGGATAAAGATTCTGGATTTGACCAAGCTCGCACCGGGCCCACATTGCACGATGATCCTGGGCGACCTGGGCGCGGATATTATCCGGGTCGAGGAGCCGGGCGCGCCGACCGGACGGCGGGCGGAGCAGGCAGGGACGTCGCAGGTGGCGGCGCCGCGGCCGAGCGCCGCGCCGACCAATGCGCTCGCGCGCAACAAGCGGTCGATCGCGCTCAACCTGAAGAGCGCGCCGGGGAAGGAAATTTACATGCGCATGGCGCAACGGGCGGACGTGGTGGTCGAGGAGTTCCGTCCGGGCGTGGCGAAGCGGCTGGGAGTGGATTACGAGACGCTGTCTGTCCGGAATCCGCGGCTAATCTACTGCGCGGTGACGGGCTTCGGGCAGAACGGGCCGTACCGCGACCTGGTCGGGCACGACCTCAACTATATCGCGACGGCGGGCGCGCTGTCGCTGATCGGGCGCAAGGGGCAGATGCCGACGATACCGCTGAATCTGCTGGCGGACTATGCGGGCGGCGGGATGCATGCGGCGATCGGAGTGCTGGCGGCGCTGCTCGCGCGTCATCAGACGGGCCGCGGGCAATACGTCGATATCGCGATGCTGGACGGGACGATGCTGCTGCTGGCGCAGGCGCTGTCGGCATACTACTCGAACCATAAGATTCCGCAGCGGGGGACGATGCCGGTGGACGGCGGCGCACCCTTCTACAATATGTATGAAACGAAGGACGGCAAGATTATCACGATCGGATCGATGGAGCCGTGGTTTTACGCGAACCTGTGCCGCGCGCTCAAGTGCGAGCAATTTCTCGCGGACCAGTACAACCATGCGAAGTGGCCGGAGATGCAGGAGGAGTTCGCGAAGATCTTCAAGACGCGCACGCGGGATGAATGGTGGGAATTGCTGACAAAGGCGGATATCTGCACGGGCAAGATGCTGACGCTGGACGAACTCGAGCATGACCCGCAGATTCGCGCGCGCAACATGATCGTGGAGGTCGAGACGCCGGCGGGTGACAAGGTCAAGCAAGTCGGGATTTCGGTCAAGCTGTCGGACACGCCGGGATCGATCCGATCGCTGGCGCCGAGGCTGGGGCAGCATACGGACGCGATCCTGGCGGATCTGGGCTACAAGCCGGACGACGTCGCGCGCTGGCGCGCGGAGGGCGCGATCAAGTAGGGGGCGTTGCGATGCGATCCAGGCGCCGCGCGCGGTGACGCGAATGGGATGGTGATGGCAGAGCAGCCGGTCATGTTCATGAAGGGCCCGTACGAGCCGATCGTAATCGATCGGGCGGAAGGGGCGTGGCTTTACACGCGCGACGGCCGCAAGATTCTTGACGCCGGGGCAGGGGCGGTGGTGGTGAATATCGGCCAGGGGCGCGAGGAGGTCGCGCAACTGGCGGCGGCGGAGGTCCGGCGGCTCAACTATATCGTGCCGGTGTGGGCGACGCCGGCGCGGGAACGGCTGACGGCGCGGCTGGCGCGGTGGACGCCGCCGGGACTCAACCGGTTCTTCTTCACCAGCGGCGGATCGGAGGCGGTCGAGGCCGCGATCAAGTTCGCGATGATGTATCAGCGGGTCAAGGGCCGGCCGGGGAGGAAGAAGATCGTCTCGCGCTGGTTCTCGTACCATGGGAATACGCTGGGCGCGCTCTCGGTGGGAGGCAGCCTGATCCGGCGCGCGGATTACGAAGAGGTGCTGTTCGACTGGCCGCATATAGGGCCGCCGTATTGCTATCGCTGTCCGTGGGGCAAGAGCTATCCGGGATGCGGGATCGATTGCGCGCAGGCGCTGGAGCAGGAAATCGCGCGGCAGGGAGCGGACACGATCGCGGCGTTTATCGCGGAGCCGATGATGGGGGCGAGTGCGGCGGCGGTGCCGCCGGTCAAGGAGTACTGGCCGGCGATCGCTGATATCTGCCGGCGCCACGGAATCGTGCTGATCGCGGACGAGGTGATGACGGGATTCGGGAGGACGGGTAAGCGCTTCGCCGTCGAGCATTGGAATCTGATCCCGGACATCCTAATCGGCGGGAAGGGGCTGACCGGCGGCTACGTGCCGATGGGAATGATCGCGGTCGACGAGAAAATCGTGCAGGAATGCGAGGACGCGCACGCGGACTTCATGTTCTACACCTACAGTGCGCATCCGCTGGCCTGCGCGATCGCGGACAAGGTGCTCGAGATAATGGAGCGGGAGCATCTGGTGGAGCGGTCGGCCGAGCTCGGCGCGCGGCTGGGCGCGCAGCTCAAGGAGGAGCTCTCGGGCCATCCGATGGTCGGCGATATCCGCGGGTCGGGGCTGTTCTGGGGAATCGAGATGGTGCGCGAGCGGGCGACGCGCGCACCTTATCCGCCGTCGTTGCGGGTGACCAGCCGGGTGATCGCGGCGGCGCTCAAGCACGGACTGTTCGTTTACCCGTCGGTCGGGATGGCGGGGCGCGAGGCGGGAGGCGACGCCGTGATGGTGACGCCGCCGTTCGTGATCGGCGAGAGCGAAATCGAATACATCGTGCGCAATCTGCGCGCGGCGCTGGACGAGGTCCACCCCAACCTCTGACGCGGGGCGCGGCTAGGCGCGTGCCGCGCGGGCCAGGGCGTCGCCCTCGAGACGCCAGATGGTCCAGGAATCGAGGGGTCGCGCGCCGTACTCGCGATAGAAACTTTGCGCTGGCGTGTTCCAGTTGAGGACGGCCCATTCGATGCGGGTGCATCCGCGTTCGAGCGCGATTTGTGCGAGCCGGCGGATCAAGGCGCCGCCGACGCCGCGGCCGCGATATTCGTCGCGAACGAAAATATCCTCGAGATAAAGACCCGGGCGGCCGCGCCAGGTCGAATAGTTACGAAAGAAGAGGGCGAAGGCGACCGCCTCGGCGTCGAACTCCGCCAGCAGGCATTCGAAGGGCGGGTCCGCGGACTCCATCTGGGCGCGGATTTGCGAGGCGGTCACTTCGACGGCGTTGGGCTCGCGCTCGTATTGGGCGAGTCCGCGGATAAAGCGCACGATGGTGTCGGCGTCGCGTGGAGTGGCGAAACGGATGGTGAGCGTCATGGAAGGGCAGCCTCCGTTTGCTGACGGTAAGCGATTGGGATGGTTATCGGAAGCGGGTGGGAGACAGGGAGCCGAAACGGTCGGCTTATTCCTTCTTTGCGGACTGCGCGGCCAGTTCGTCGCGCAGCTTCTTCATCAACTGGTTGAGCGCCCTGGTGTACTGCTGCTTGGTCCAGGTCTCTTTGGTGCGCATCTTGAGCCAGCCGAGCTTGACCGCGTCGGGCTTGTTGCCCATCTCGCCGGTGGAAACCTCGATCACGGCACGCTCCTCGGGGGTGAGCGTGGCCAGAACCTCGCGCTTGAGGCTTTGCAGGAATCCACCCTTGAGGTCGATATCTACTTTGATCGCCCGCGCCGCCATGGCTCGAGCGTAGACGAACATACACGGTTGCTCAACCGGCTTGACATTCAAACGCACCGGCGATACTCGCGGGCCACGGAGAGGAGCGAAGATGAAACACCTGAAGGTTGAACAGCACGAGCACGTCCAGGTCTGGACTATGAGCAATCCGCCGATGAGCTACATGATCGCGCCGATGGCGGGCGAATTGCTGGAGTTGATCGGCAAGGCCGAAAACGACCGGGAGACGCGCGCGATCGTGATTACCGGCGGAGTCGCGGGCAAATTCATCACGCACTACAGCGTGGCCGAATTGGCCGCGATGGCGGCGGATCCGGCCGAATGCGCCACGGTTTTCCCGGAGATGGAAGCGGGATTCCATCGGATGCTCAACCGGCTGATGCTGTTGCCGCAGGCGGTGATCGCGGCGATCAACGGCGATTGCATGGGCGGCGGGTACGAGCTGGCGCTGGCGTGCGACCTGCGGCTGGCGGCCGACGGGCCTTTTCAGATCGGACTGCCCGAGGCGACGCTCGGAATTTTGCCGGGCGGCGGCGGGACGCAGCGTTTGCCGCGGCTGATCGGGCGGGGCCGTGCGCTGGAAGTGATGTTGTTCGGCAATGTCTACAGTCCGCGAGAAGCCGAGCGCATGGGGATGGTGAATCGGGTGCTCGCGCCGGAGACGCTGATGCCGTTTGCGCTTTCGTGGGCGAGGGCGCTGGCGAAGCGGCCGCCGCGGTCGATCGCAGCGATCAAGCGCGCGGTGTACCTGGGAGCGGATCGCGACCTCGAGGCGGGGCTTTATATCGAACGATGCGAGATGCGCGACGTGATGACGAGCGAGGACGCGCGGACGTTCATGAATGCGTACAACGCGGAGGTCGCGAAGGATCCGATGGCGGCGCGCAGCAACTTTCTCAACGGCTTCGGGATTCCGGAGGCAAAGGGGAAATAGGTGCGGGTCGCGCGTGTCGACGAGAACCAGAAGCGCCTGCCATCAGGAGGCAGGCGCTCTTTTTCGCTTAAGTGAAACTCAACCGATCACGGTACCCACCACAGAAGCCACAGAGCGGCAATCGTTCCCGCGATGGCGCCGCCGTAGCAGAGGTAAGCGAGCACGATGTCGATCTTTCGCATGTCGAGCATATCAGCCAGCGTATCCTTCATGCGGTAGGCGGCGTGAAAGAAAGCGAAAGCGAGCACCACGAACAGGTAAACTCGTGTGAGCGGCTGGCGCAGAAGGTCGAGTGTCGACTGGTAACCGGGGTCGGGGACCAAGCCGAGCGGGATGGCGATACCATAGAGGAAGATCTGCGCCGGCAACAGAAAGGCGACGAGAAACCCGCCGGTGCCGAAGACCAGCCATCCGAGGGGGCGGTTCGATCTGTGAACGGCCATCTAGAGTATCCTCAGGATAAAGAGCGCCACTATGGCGGAAGCCCCGATAAAGACGAAATAGTTGGGTGACGCCACCAGAAAATCCGAAAGTTGCCGCCCCGTCACCTCTCGCACCATCACGCGCGGGACCAGGTTGAACCAGGTCACGGCATGCAGGAGCACGAAGAGCAGCGTCACCGCGTTGAGGATGATCATCAGCGGGTTGCGCAGGCAAGCCTGGAACCCGGCATATGCGGTCGGGCCGGCGCTCAGCGCGTAAATCTGCACGAGGATCAGCACGGCGAAGTAGGCGACGAAGAAGCTGCTGAGCTCGCGCAAAACGAACAGCAGAAAGGGCCAGCGGTCGAAATACCAGAACGCCGACATCCGCGGGCGGTAGGGCTTGGGCTGAAATTGGCTGTACTGCGGCATCGCGGTTACTTGTTTCCCCAGGGCAAGAGCCAGGACTTAAACCATTCCTTGGTCGCGGTGAGTTTGTACTGTTGGATCGCCAGGGATGGGTCGACGTGCTTGGGACATGCCCGCGAGCACTCGCCGATGACGGTACAATCCCAAATGCCGTCGTGTTGGGAGAGGACGTCGGTACGTTCCTCGGCGCCCTGATCGCGCGAGTCGAGGTTGTAACGCTCGGCCAGCGCGATCGCCGCGGGTCCGGTAAACTCCGGGTCGAGTCCATAGACCGGGCAGGCGGCGTAGCACAGCATGCAATTGATGCACAGGGTGTATTGCTTGAAGCCCTCGAGCTGGGCCGGGGTCTGGAGAAACTCGCGTTGGGGCTTGAAGTCGTCCTTGCGAACGATCCAAGGACGGACTTTCTGGAGGTTGCCGAGAAAGCCCTCCATTTCGATCACGAGGTCCTTGATCACCGGGAAATGATCGAGCGGACCGATCCTGACCGGGCCCGGCGCGAAGTTGCTCAGGAGCGTTTCGCAGGTAAGCTTGGGCACCCCGTTGACCATCATGCCGCAGCTTCCGCAAATGCCCATCCGGCACGACCAGCGGAAGCCGAGCGTACCGTCGAGCTGGTCCTTGATGTAGGTCAGGGCGTCGAGCACCATCCAGTCACCGCGCAACGGGACCTCGAAGCTCTGGTAAGTGGGTTCGGTGTCGCGTTCGGGCAGGAAGCGCGCCACTTCGAGGATGATCGTATCGGCCATCTTAATGTTCCCTTCCGTAAACCCGTTCGCCCGGCGGCCAGCGAGTGATCACGACCGGCAGCAGCTCGATGCGCGGAGGGCCTTCGGCACTGCGGAAAACCAGCGAATGAGCGAGAAACCTCTGATCGTCGCGCTTGGGGAAATCGCGGCGTTGATGGGCGCCGCGGGATTCTTCGCGGTTGAGCGCAGAATGCACGATGGTTTCGGCGGCGTCGAGCATGAAACCGAGTTCAAGCGCCTGGATGAGCTGGGTGTTGAAGGTGCGGCCGTGGTCCTCGAGCGTGAGGTTTTGCGCGCGTTCCTGCAGTTCGCTGATCTTGTTGGCGTTTTCGACCAGCGAATTGCGTTCGCGATAAATGCCACATCCGCGCTCCATCGCGCGCTGCATCTCCTCGCGAAGCTTGGAGATGCGCTCGGTGCCGCCGTTTTTGTGCAGGAAATTCTGCTCGAGACGGCGCTCCTCGTCGGCGGCGAGGGCGAGGAGATGGTTGCGGTTCGATGGTTTGGCACCGTTGGCGACGTATTGCGCGGCAGACTCGCCGGCACGGCGGCCGAAGACGAGGATCTCGCCGAGCGAATTCGAGCCGAGCCGGTTGGAACCGTTGATGCTGACGCAAGCCGCTTCGCCGGCGGCGTAGAGGCCCGGAAGCGTAGTAGCGGCGTGAATATCGGTATGTATGCCGCCCATCATGTAGTGCATGACCGGCCGCACCGGGATGGGCTCGCGGACCGGATCGACGTTTTCGTACTTGAGGCACAGCTCACGCACCATCGGGAGCCGCGCTTCGATTTTGTGCTCGCCGAGATGGCGCAGGTCGAGATGGACGTAGTCGCCATAGGGGCCGTGGAACGCGCGGCCCTTCTCGAACTCGCCGAAAATAGCCTGGGAGACGCGGTCGCGCGGACCAAGCTCCATGCTCCGGAAAACCGGCGTGGGCGTCGGCTTGCCGAGGTCGTAGTCCTGGAGGAAGCGGTAGTTGTCCTTGTTGAGGAGCCAGCCGCCCTCGGCGCGCGCCGCCTCGGTGATCAGGATGCCGGTGAAGGGGAGGCCGGTGGGATGGTACTGGACCATCTCCATATCCTTGAGCGGCGCGCCAGCACGATAGGCCAGCGCCATTCCGTCACCGGTACAGATGTTGGCGTTGGTGGTGAAGGGGAAAACGCGGCCGCATCCACCGGTGCAAATGATCACCGCCTTGGCGGTAATCGCGCGAATCTTGCCGGTGCGCAGCTCGATCGCGACGACGCCCTGCACTGCGCCGTCGTCGACGAGCAGCCGCGTGGCGAAGGTCTCATCGTAGCGCGTGATCGAAGCGTACTTGAGCGAGGTCTGGAAGAGCGTGTGCAGCATGTGGAAGCCGGTCTTGTCGGCAGCAAACCACGTGCGCATCTTCTTCATTCCGCCGAAGGGGCGGACTGCGATACGCCCGTCGGGTTCGCGGCTCCACGGGCATCCCCAATGCTCCATTTGCAGGAGTTCGCCCGGGATTTCCCTGACGAAGGCCTCGATCGCATCCTGGTCGCCGAGCCAGTCGCTGCCCGAGATGGTGTCGTAGCAGTGCTCATCCAGCGTGTCGTCCTTGCCGGCGACGCCGGCGGCTCCGCCCTCGGCGGAGACCGTGTGGCTTCGCATCGGGTAGACCTTGGACACCATCGCGATGTCAATCCTGGGATTGGCTTCAGCGATCGCGATGGCGGCACGCAAACCCGCGCCTCCACCGCCGATTAGCAAAATGTCATGCGAAGACGTTTCCACCGCGCTCTCCGATCCGGCCTCGATGACCGCTGCCGGCATTAAATACGCTAACCGGGGGCCCTTCACAATATCAGAAGGGCTTTTGTTCCCCCAAAGAAACGGACGGAGTATAGCGCTAACCTTTTTCGGTTTCCAATGCCCGCAGCCGGAAGTTGCTTGCGGCGCGCGCATGAGTTGGCCAGACTCGACCCCGACGATTGCGCAAGGAGGCACCCCCAATGGCCGCACGCATCCTTTCCGATAGCGAAATTGCGGAGATGGAAAAGCTCACGGTCGACCGGTTGTGCGAAGCGATCGATTCCGGCGACAAGGAGGCCGCGAAGAAAATCGCGCGCCGGATGTACAACGAATTCCTGAGCATGCACGACCTCTACCGCAACTGGGTGGCGGCAACGCTCAGCTTTATCGGGAAGCGTTTCGGCGACCAGGCGCTCGAGCAGGCGATGGACGAAGGCGTGAAGTCGTGGTGGCTGCCGAATCTCGAAAAGCTTCCACAGGGCGACTCCGCGATGAAGGCGCGGCTCAAGATGTTCGTGGCCGGACTGCGCGGGCATCTGATGCCGCTGCATATCGAGGAAGACGACGAGAAAATTACGCTGCAGATGCGCCCGTGCGGGAGCGGCGGGCGGCTCGTAATCGAAGGCAAGTATGAAGGGCCCGACGCGATGCTGACGCTCAAGGGAAAGCAGCTACTGACCTATGGGCGCGAGAGCTTCCCGGTTTACTGTGCGCACGAACCGATCATGGAGAAGCAGGATATCCAGGCTCACGGCGCGCCGTTCGTGGTGATCGAGCCGGCGCACGAGATCGGCAAGCAGCATTGCAACTTCATCATCTACAAGGATAGGAGCAAGGTTCCGGCAAAATATTACGAGCGGCTGGGGCTGAAGAAACCCGACGCGTCATAGGCAAAAAAGCGGGCGCGGCATCGCGCCGCGCCCGGTGAAAACTCGGCCCGCAATGTCTGATCAGGCGGCCCGGCGCGGGCGCGCGACGTCTTTCGCCATCACCTTTTCCGTCACGGGCGTAAAGACGCAGGCGTTGGCACCCTTGAGGTCGATGGCGTCGCTCATCACCATATCAGCGGTGTCGCGGCGGGCGGCGAGTTCCTTGAAAACTCCCGCAAGGTCGTTCGTCTCGATTTCGTAAAGCGCGAGATAGCGGTGAGTCTTCTGATCGGCACCCGGCTGACCCTCGGCGACGCGAAAGCGTTGCGCGCATACCATGCCGGGGATATTCAGCACGTCGGGGATATGCTGCTTGTTGTACCATTCGTTGTACTCAGCTTCCTTGCCGGGCGTCGGGTTGGTTAACACCACGAACGTGTACTTTGCCATCGCTGTTCTCCTCCGCAGGATTTGCTGCCGGCGACCAAAGGCCGGCCTGCGGGCGATTGTAATCCCGTGGCCCGCGAAGTGTCCAACCTCGGGCGCTCAGATGACGCCGGTGTCGCGCAGCGTCCCGATCTCCTCCCAGGAATAGCCCGCCTCGAGCAGGATCTCTTCGGTGTGCTGGCCGTGCTCCGGCGCCGGCTGAGCCTCATGCGCGACCTCGCCGTTGAGCGATACGGGACATCCAGTGACGGTAATCCTGCCCGCCACCGGGTGATCGAGATCGATCAGGTAGCCGTTGAGGCGGGCCTGCTCGCTGGCCAGCACCTGCTGATGGGTCGCGACCTCGGTCACCAGGATGTCGGCGGCCGTGAGCTCCTCGAGCCATTCGGAGGTCGTCTTCTTGGGGAAAATCTTATCCAGAATCGCCTCGATCTTGGTGCCGTGGAAGTTGCGCGTCGCATTGTCGCTGCATTCGGGATCGTTCTGAACGTCCTCGATCCCCATGATCTTGCAGAAGCGGGGCCAGCGCTGATCGTCAACGCCGGCGATGCAGATAAAGCCGTCCCTGGTGCGGAAGCCGCCCCAGACGCCGTGCAGGAAGGGATGCCCGCGGCCGGCGCGATCCGGTTCGGTGCCGGTGAGCGATGCGTAGTTGAGCTCGAACCCCTGCGCGGCGATCATCGTGCCGTAGATCGACGCGTCGACGCGCTGGCCCTGGCCGGTGCGTTCGCGCGCGAAAAGCGCCGCGAGCACGCCGCCGGCGAGGGTCAAGGCGCCGGCCTGATCGGCGATCGCGGCCCCGGCCGCCAGCGGCGGATCGTTGGGCATCCCGGTCTTCGACATCAGGCCGCTAGCTGCCTGAGCGAGGGTGTCGCGGCTGGGCCTCGTCCGCCACGGTCCTTTGGGTCCCCAGGAGCTCGCCTGCGCGAAGATGATGCGCGGATTGATCTTGCGCAGCTCTTCGTAGCCCAGGCCCAAACGGTCGAGCACGCCCGGCCGATAGTTGGTCAGAAGAACGTCATGCGTTTTCGCCAGCCGGCGCACGATCTCGATGCCCTCGGGTTTCTTGAGGTCCACCGTGATGCTGCGTTTGCCGCGGTTCATCGCGGTGAAGTAATGCGACACGGCGCCGTTCTTGACGTTGGGACCACCGATCAATTGCGCGAGCAGCCAACGGCTGAGGTCACCGGTCTCGCGGTTCTCGACCTTGGTAATCTGGGCGCCCAGATCGGAGAGAAAGAGCCCTGCAAAAGGCCCCTGAATCTCCTGGGCGATCTCGATGATCTTGATTCCTTCGAGCGGCTTGCTCATCGACTTACGGCTCCTCGGGCGATTGTTTCGCGGCATCACTGCTGCGGACCGTCTCGCAACACCAACGGGGCGAGCACGGCCGTGAAACCCGCAGCGCGCGCATTATCACGCGGCATCACTGATATCTCAAGCATGGATCAACGCTGCGCGAAGGTGAATCCCTGTCGCGCGACGGCTGTTTCCACCGATTCCGCGCCGCGCTTTTGGCGGCATTGCCGCGCGCCGCTAAGCTATGCGCCCATGGAAGCGAGCATCTACAAGTTCCCCGACATCTTTCGGCGGGTGCATATGGAGCAGTCCGGGGAAATCGAGCGCGAAACCGAATTCATGCAATTGGTGTGGCGGCGCCACCTCAAGCGTCCCCTGCGCCGCGTGCTGGATATCGCCTGCGGCAATTCACCGCACGGCCAGATTCTTGCGCGTGCGGGAGTCGAGCTGGCGGGCATCGACCGCTCGCCGACGATGATTGCGGCGGGACGGCGGGAATCGCGCGGGCTCGATCGCATGCGCTTCTATCGCCGGCGAATCGAAAGCTTCCGGTTGCCGGAACGTCCCTTCGACGCCGCGTTTTTCATGTCAGAAACATTCCCCGTAATGACGCGGAATGCGGACTTGATGTCGCACTTTAAGTCCGTCGCCAGGCTGTTGCGCCCCGGCGGGCTCTACTGCATCGATATCGATCGGCATGACGGGGTCGAGCTCTTAAGAACGCGAAAGCTGTGGCGCCGGCGGATGGTCCGAGTTGGGCGCACGCGCGTCGAGGTGCGCGAATACCATCGGCCGATCGCATGGCATGAAGCGATGCATTCGATTTACGAACTGGAATGCACGATCCGCTTCGCGGATCGAACGGTGGTGACCCGCGACCTTATTCCGGTGCGTTACATGATTCCGCCGCTGATGGAACTCGCTGCGCGCGCGTCTGGATGTTTCGAGATGATCGCAGCGTACAGCGATCTGTCGTTCTCGAAGCCGCTCGAGCGGTGCTACGGGCGCTGGATGGCGGTGCTGCGGCGCGCGAGGTCCTGACCATACTGGAGCGCGGGGTAGCGCCTATTCGATGTGGTTCAAATGCTCGGTGACGTCGAGCGCTTCGGCGCGCCATCCGGGATTTCCTGATGTTCGCCGCAGAACTTGAATCGAACCCAGTTCGATCACGGGTTCGACGCCGGCCAGCCGCTGAGTGATCGCGCGAATCACGCCGCGATGCGCCACGAGCAGGGCGGCGGGGCTGTCGGCCGTTGCGGCAGTGCCATCAAGGAGTTCAACCATCCGTTTAGCTCCGCGCCCGACGCGCTCGACAAACGCCGCGCGGCTCTCGCCTCCGGGGTACGCGTAGGCGGGATCGAGGCGGTCGCGGTTCCATCGATCGAATTCGACCGGGTAGCGCTCGCGGATTTCTTCGGCCGTGAGACCCTCGAACAGGCCGAAGTCAACTTCGACGAATTCTTGAATTTCAACCACCGGCGCCAGGGTTCCAGCGATCAAGCGCGCACCCTCCGTCGCGCGGCACAACGGACTGGAGAAGACCGGGGCAAAACGGCTCGTCTGCAAGCTCGACGCCAGCCAGTTCGCTACGGCGCCCATCTGCGCCCGTCCAAGCGGCGACAAGAGCAGGTCGGTACGCCCAAAATAGCGGATACTGGAATTGCCGACGGTCTCGCCGTGGCGCACCAGGATCAAGGCGCGGCCGTCGGTCATCGGTGGTCAGTCCAGCGGATTCATCACGAGGCCGGTGAGAAGCTTCGGATGGAAATAGGTTGACTTCTCCGGCATCGTTGCGCCCGCGCCGCTTACCCGCTCGACGTCGTGCACGGTGGGCGGGTTCATCAGGAAGGCGCCTGCCGCTATCCCGGAGGTGACAGCCGCGAGCGCGCCGCGCGAGTCGATCGTGTATTCGATATTGCCGCCCGCGCGAACCGCCTCGGGCTTGATGCCAAAGATACGGTCGAGGACGAGTGCGTGCAGGATCGATACGTCGAGCCCGCGCACCTCGCTTGCGGCATCCGGGATCGCCGCCGCCAACGCTTCGTAATTGCGCAGGCGCAAAATTCGCAGCGCGCGATCGCCCCTCAGCGCAACCGCAAGCGCTCCACGACCTTGGGCGGCGAGCTCGGAGCACAAGGCCCCGGGATCGTCATAGCTGTCGACGTCGAAGTTTTCGCGCGCGCGCGCTTCGAACGAAGCGATCGCGTCGACGGGCAGGTCGCGAATCACGCGATGAGTCGGCAGAATCACGAGTCCGGGATCGTCGAAAGCGACCAGAGTCATCATCACGTAATCATAGGGCTCGACGGAGTCGGGATTTCCCTCGGCGCTGCGTCTGCGGCGGCGATACTCGAGCGCCGTTTCGTAGCGATGATGGCCGTCGGCGATGAGTATTCGAGAGTTCGCGAACGCGCGTTGCACGATCGCAATCTCCTGCGGCGGGCCGATCTCGCGCACTTCGTTCGCATTACCCATCTCGTCGGTGACTTCGATCAGCGCCGGACGTGCCGCGACCTTCGCGAGCAGGCCGGCCAGCGCCGCATCGCCTGACGGACAGAGCCCGAAGATCGGGCTGATATTGGTGCGAGTCGCGGTCAGCAGGCGCAGCCGATCCTCCTTGGCCTTGGGAAAGGTACGCTCGTGCGGCAGGACGTGGCCCGCGGCGAACTCCTCGAGGCGAATCCGCGCGATAAGCCCGTGACGAGTCAGGCGGCGCCCCTCGAGTTCGAACTTCTGCGTATACGAATAGATCGCGGGACGCGCGGCGCGCTCGACAACCCGGTCCGCGATCCATTGCCGCAGCGTAACGGCCGCGGCGTCGTACGGATCGGGCTCGCGATTGAGTTCTAGGCGCACCACGTTGTACGGGCTGCGCGCATAGAGTTCGTCTTGTCGCTTTGCGTCGATCAGGTCGTACGGCGGCGCAACGACATCTTTGAGTGAACCGCACCGTCCGCGATTGAAGATCATCGCCGCGAAAGGCTCGATACGTTGGCCGAGAAGACTCATTCGCGCTTTCCCGCGTTGAGCACAGCGGCGAACTCACGTTCGCTGATGGCGCCGGCGCGAATCAACCGAAAACCCGCCGAGTCGAAACCGATGAGGGTGCTGGGTGCGCCGCCCGCAAGCGTGCCGCCATCGAGGTAGACTTTAACTTTTTCGCCAAACGCCGCGCGCGCCTCTCCGATTGTCACAGCCGCAGGACGGCCCGACAGATTCGCACTGGTCGCGGTCACCGGGTGTCCTAACCCTGCTGCCAGTGCGCGGGCTATCGGATGCGGCGAGACGCGCACGCCAATTCCTCCGTCGGTGCCGATCAGGCCTTCCGGCAAACCGGCGCGCGCACGCACAACGAGAGTGAGCGGGCCCGGCCAGAAGGCGTTGGCGAGTCGGCGGGCGTCAGCGGGAATCTCGCATGCCAGCGAGAAAGCGGAAGCCATGTCGGCCGCGATCAGCGCGACCGCTTTGCCGGGTTCCCGCCCCTTCAGTTCGAACAGCCGTGCGAGGGCGGCCTCGGAGAACGGGTCGGCACCCAGCGCATAAAAGGTCTCGGTCGGATAAACGACGAGTTCGCCTGCGCGCAGCGCCCGGATAGCTGCGGCGATCGCGGCTGAATCGGTACCGGCCACATTGTTGATTCGGTGGGACAAAGGGGAATTACGCTCCGGTTGCGGAACGCTCAATATGTCAGCCTCTCGCTGCGTCGCGGCCGAGCGCGCGGCGCCCGACATCGCGGCGCATGTGTTTGCCTTCGAACTCGATCATGTCAGCGGCCTCGTAAGCGGTGGCCACCGCCCGCTCGAGGCTATCCGCCATCGCGGTAACCGCGAGCACGCGTCCGCCGTCCGTAACCAGCCGCCCATCGCGCATCGCGGTGCCGGCGTGAAAAACTTTCACCCGAATTTTGTCCAATGCCCAGCGGACCTTCAGCTCGGACGGTTCGGCTCCGTCGATCCGGTCCAGGCCACTGATCGGCAACCCCTTGCGATAATCGCCGGGATAGCCGCCCGACGTCAGGACCACGCTGACCGCACTGCGCGCCGACAGCTTGACCACCGCGTCGCGCGCCCGGCCCTCGGCTACCGCGAGCAAAGCCTCCGCCAGATCGCCTTCGAACCGCATCATCAGCGGCTCGCATTCCGGGTCACCGAAACGCACGTTGAATTCGAGAACATTGATGGTTTCGCCGTCCACCATCAGCCCCGCGAACAGCACCCCGCGAAACGGCGTCCCGCGCGCGGCCATCGCCTTCAGCGTCGGACGCACCACCTCGTTCATCACGCGCGTCTCGAAAGCCGCGCCGTAACGCGGGACCGGAGTGTACGCGCCCATCCCGCCCGTATTTGGCCCGCGATCGCCGTCCCAAACCGGCTTGTGATCCTGCACGAAGCCCAGCGGAATCGCGTCGGCGCCGTCGGCCAGCGCGAAGAACGAAAGTTCCTCGCCCGCGAGCCGCTGCTCGATCAC
>DASPQS010000050.1:0-8426 GCA_035624865.1 Binataceae bacterium (SeqCode)
CGGCGGAGCGGACATCAGATCCACAATGCTGTAGGCCTCAATCCCTGGCACGCGGCTCGAATCCCTCAAACTTGAGCGTATCGCCTCCCTTGATGCCGTGGCGCTTGCAGAAGCCGCCGTTGACCTCGAGCACGTATTGGGAGTCACCATCCACGCTCAGCGTTCGTTCCGATAGCGGCGTCGCATTCTCGATTATTCCGTTGATCTTCCCGTCGGGGCCCGCAAAGATCATGTCGAGCCGAATTTCGGTATTTTTCATCCAGAAGGTCAGATGCTTGGGCTGAGCGAAGACGAAGATCATTCCGGCATTTTCGTCCAGGTGCTTGCGGTACATCAGGCCGAATTCACGCTTGCCCTCGCTGTCCGCAATTTCCACTTGCACGACCGCGCGTGGTGTTCCGTTCGGCGCGGCGATTTCGACCGCCGGTTGGTCGGCGCGCGCGGCCCTGTGGGCCAGCAGAAGCATCGCGACGGCAGCGATCGCAAGTAGTTGGGTCAGGCGGCAGAATCTGGGACGCGCGGGTTTCACCTTTGCCAAACCTTATCAGCGACAATGCCAGGGCTATTAGTCCGGGGCGATCTCCTCGAGTTCCCTTCCCGCCGTTTCAGGAAAAAACAAGTACATTGCAATCGAAGCCACCAGCGGGAACGCCACCAGATACCGAACCGCGGACCAATGCGTCCCGGCGATTGCGTATAGCCGCCCTTCAAGGAAGAGTCCCAGCGCACCGCCCGTGAGTCTGGCCACCATCAACGCACTTGCCGCCGAGGATCGATACAAAGTCGGAAAGAGTTCGGCGCTGTAAGCACTCAGCATAGTTGTGGAGGCCTGGTCGCAGAACAGCCAAACCACCCAGAGACCGATTACGGCGTTCGTGCGCGTCGTGTAGATGCATAGGACCAGCGCGGCCGCGCCCAGCATGAAGAGCGAACCCATCACGCGTCTTCCAAAGCGATCGCTCGTTCGCCCCGCCACGATATTGCCCATGATTCCGAGCGCTCCGCCGAACACGTAAAGCGATGAAACCTGGCCGGGCGACCATTGATGCGCCTCTTGCAAGTACTTGGGGACCAGGAAGCCGGCTGGATTCGCGCCCGCCGCGTTGAGAAAGCAAACCGACAGAACCGTCGCCAGCCTTCTCGGATAGACTCTGAACAGCGCCGCCAGCGGCTCGATCACGTTCGTAGGGCGAAGCCCGGTCTCTTCTTCCCCCTCAAAGCGCTTGCTCTCGGGCAGGATTCGCCTGAGCGGCATGATCAGCAAGAGCGGCGCCACCGCAAGCACGTAGAGCCCGCGCCATCCGTAAGGAACCACCGTAATCAGGGCGAACACGATCGCAGCGAGCCCAAAGCCACTGATCGAGAGGGCACCCTGCATTCCCACCGCCCATCCGCGCACAGCAGCATCGACTTCTTCCGCCAGGATTACGAGGGAAATCGTCGCCTCGGCGCCGGAAAAAGCCCGCGCCACGAATTGTGCCGCGACGAAGCTCCGCTCGTCCTGCGCTACCGCGCTCGCGGCAGTGAACAGCGTGTAACCGACTATCGTGTAGAGCAGCAGCCGGCGCCGGCCGAAGACGTCGGCCAGCGGCGAAATCAACAGCGAGGCCAGGTAGCCGAGCCTGATTATCGAAAGCATATTGCCGAGCGACGCCTCGGCGACTCCGAGCCCCCGCTGAATTTGCTTGAGCGCGAGGCTTAGCAGGGCACCGTCATAATTGTCGAAGAAGCCGGCGGTAGTGGAAATCCCGAAAACGCGCCATTGGCGCGGCGTGAAAGGAGGGAACTGCCGCGCGATAAACGGCAAGCGTGCGCGATGCGCCGTCGTCTCCGTCTCGGCCGCCCGCTCCCCGCCGAACATCGCTCGCCCCTCCTTTCTTTCTAAAGGAGCAGGATTTCTAGCGAATCGCCATCGGCAAAGCCGCAAGCCCGCGCAGGAAATACGATCCCTTGTAAGCGACAGCACCTTCCGGCTCTGCCAGCCTAATCTTCGGGAAACGCCCGAGTACGCTGCCAAACGCGATCGCGCCTTCCAGCCGAGCAAGCGCCGCGCCGAGGCAGAAGTGAATCCCGTCGCCGAAGGCCAGATGAAGATTGGGCTCGCGCGTAATATCGAACCGATCCGGCTCCGGGAACTGCGCGGGGTCGCGATTCGCCGCCGCCAGGATCACGAAAACCACCGACCCCGCCGGAATCACCGTGCCTCCGACCGGAACCGGCTCTTTGTTGTAGCGCACAGTCGATTGCACCGGGCCGTCGTAGCGCAACATCTCCTCAATCGCGCGCGGCAGCAGAGAATGGTCGCTCGCGAGGCGGGCAAGCTGATCCGGATGGCGTCCCAGGGCGAGCATGCCGTTGCCGATCAAGTTGGTGGTGGTCTCGTTGCCGGCGAGCAGCAGCAGGATAACGAACGCCTGCAATTCCTCCGCCGTAAGCGCGTCGGACTCCTCGTGCGCCGCGACCAGCGCGCTCACCAGGTCCTCGCCGGGCTGATGGCGCCGGCGCTCGATCACCTTCGCAAAATACTCCCGCAGCTCGGAGTAAGCCCGCCGCACTTCTTCCGGCAGCGGCATCCCGGGGGGAGTGTTGTCACCCTCGATAATCCGGTCCGACCAATGTTTGAACTGCGCATATTCCTGCGCCGGCACGCCCAGCATCTCCGCAATCACCATCACGGGCAGCGGCGTGGCAAGATCGGCCACGACTTCGAGCTCGCCTTTGGCTTCGGCGCGATCGAGCAGCGTATCCGTAATCTCCCGGATACGCGGTTCGAGGTCCCTAATCCGTTTGGGCGTAAACGCCCGGCTCACCAGCCGCCGAAGCCGCGTATGGGTCGGGGGGTCGGAGAACAGGACCGTCGCGGTATCGCCGAACAGGTCTTGCTGCTCGACGCCGGGAATCCGCGGCTGGACGCTCGACATCCGCTCATGGTCGCGCAAGACCGCGGCCGCGTCGGCATACCGCGCAACCAACGCCATCGGCATGAACAGGTTCAGCAGGTAAGGCGGACGCGTGTAAAGTTGCCGGTAGTGGGGATACGGGTTGGCCCGGAAGGCTTCGTCCCATGGGTTGAAGTAAATCTCTTGTCCGGTTTGCGTGCCTGCGTCCATCGCCATCTCCTGCCGGAGAAATTTTCGATTCTCTGCGTTTCAACCGCCCAGGCTCGACAACGGCCTCACCGCGAGCGCGCCGGCGATCACCTTGACCAGCTTAAGCGCGGGCTCGAGCTTCTCGATCTCGTCGTGTTCGGATTCGCAAAGTATCCGCTCCAGCGCCAATGCCTCGAGCATCCCGAAGATCAGGATCTCGAGCGGTTCCTCATGGCCTGACTCGCCCGTAAGACCGAAGAGCATTCTGAAGATTTCGTGCACGCCCTCGATAAAATGATTGCTCGCCGCACGAACTGCGTCCCGCAGAGCCGGATCCGTGCGAGAAGCAACCACCAGTTCGAGCCATGCGTAAAAGACCGGGCCTTTGAATTGCGGCCAGAGCAGGTCGATCAGCGCCTTCACTCGCGCCTCGGGCTCGATTGGCAGCTCGGCGGCTACCTGGCGGAACCGCGCAAGCCGCAAATCGAAAACATACTCGAGGGCACTTACAACCAGCTCTTCCTTGCGTCTGAAGTGATGAAGTTGGGCACCGCGCGAGACTCTCGCGCGTCGCGCTATCTCTGGCGTACTCGTGCCTGCGTAGCCGAGTTCGTGGAGACACTCGAGGGTAGCGTCGAGCAGGCGCCTTCGGGTCTCCGCGCTTCTTTCTTCCTGAACACCCGCCATCGGTTGAACATCATCTCGGTTACAGAGCATTTCGCCCTGGCTGGAGACGACACGCGGGACTGTAGCAAACAGTCAGGACTGATACAATCAGTCCTGACTGTTTGTAGCTAACGACCTTGAAAACGCGGCGGCCGCTTTTCGAGAAAGGCTCGGACTCCTTCTTTGTAGTCCTCGCTGTCGAAGCAGTGGGCGACCATCGCTGCGATATGCTTTGAGTCGCGTTCGGCGCTTTCCTTGAGACCCTCGCGAATCGTCGCCTTCGCCGCCGCCATCGTTAGCGGAGCGTTGCTCGCCATCCTGGTTGCATAATCACGAACGTTAGTTTCCAGTTCTGAGGGCTCGACCAGGCGGTTGATCAGCCCCATCCGCAGCGCCTCTTCGGCGTCGAAGATGCGCGCGGACATCAGGATATCCCGCGCGTTGGCCGGACCGGCAATCTGCGAGAGCGACAAAACGCCCTCGAGCGGGTAGGCCAAGCCGAGACGTGCCGCCGGTATTCCGAACTTCGTGCCGCGCGCAGCGATCCGGATATCGCAAGAGAGCGCGACCTGGAGCCCGCCGCCGATGCAGATTCCGGCAATCATCGCGATTACTGGTTTAGGACTGTTGACCAGCGCCGAGGTTGCGTTGCCGGGTGCGGAGCGGTAGAGCCGCGCCTGTTCGGCGTTAGCGCGATGGCTCGGGAACTCGGAAATGTCGGCCCCCGAGATAAACGCCTCCGGCGTCACTCCCCGCATAATAATGACCCGCACGTCAGGGTTCGCATTGAGCTCATTGACCGCTTCGGCCATCCGCACCCAGGTTTCATAGTTGAGCGCGTTGCGGCGCTCGGGGCGGTTGATGATCATCCATCCGAGCGGCGGCTCATGCTCGACCAGAAGCGGGTTTTTGCTCTCGCTGTTGTCCATAGTGTCGACCTCGAAAAATGTGTCCTGTCGCTGACGCTGCGGCGCTGGTCGAACTTTGAGCACATTTCGGCTCCCGCTGAAAAGTGCGCTGAAACCTGAAAGTAGCGGCTCAACCGAACATCGGCAGATCAAAGTATCAGACGGGTGCGCCGAAATTTAATATGAGACCCAGATCATGCCGGGCCAATTTTGTGGCAATTGGGGACGCCGGCATAGATAAGGACGTGTCCGACACCAAAGTTGCCACCGATATCCGGGAACTGGCGCCTCTGCCGGGCACACTCGGCCGGCTACTCGAGCTTCTCCGGGCCGAGGGACCCGTGATGTTTGTCCGGCACGCTCTGCAAAGGTATGCGGCCCGGATCGTTACCCGATTGTACGTTTTCGAGTTCGATCTGGCGCGCGCGGCTGCGCTCGACGCCTCAACCTATGGCCTGCCGCCGGGAGTCACCTCCCGGATTTTCCGAGGAGAAGCTGAGATAGAGCCGCTTGCCGCGATTTTCGAGCAGTCGAGGCTTAGCCGTGCTATCGCCGAGCAGAGAATGGCGCGCGGGGACCTTGTGATGGTTGCGATGGCCGGCGACGAGTTGGTCGGATACTCCTGGGCCACGTTCAAGGCGGTGCTGATTTCCGAGATAAGGGCAACGCTGATGCCGCGCGACGACGAACTGGTTCAGTATGACAAGCAGGTCATGCCGCACTGGCGTGGGAAAGGTCTCCAATATGCCATTTCCGTCGCGATCCTGCCGCACCTCTCAACGCTGGGTTACAAGCGAACGCTAGGGTGGGTGGACTCGCTCAACACGCGGTCGTTGAAGAACCAATACAGGCTTGGCAAACGCAAGGTCGCGGACATCATAAGCGTGCCCGCGTTGGGCATCCTGCGCGTGCGCAACTATTCCGCTACTGGCGGCATCACGATCGAAAAACGGCCGCCCCGCTAGATTAGCGTCAGGGGCGTTGATCCGGCTCGCGCGCGCACCGCGCCGATTTGGAGGTGGTTCCTTACGAACCCCCCAAAGCCGTTCATACGGGCGCACCTCTGCCGATCGTCCCGCCGTTTTTGCCTCCCAATTGGAATCGTGTGATAAACGTTCGACCGATTCGTCGCGCTGCGGGAGGCCGGTTATGCCCAAATGTGACTACGACGTGATCACGGTTGGCGGCGGACTCGGCGGCTCCGCTCTGGCCAAGGTGCTCGCCGAGAAAGGGCTGCGCGTTCTGGTGACCGAGCGCGAAGTCGAGTTCAAGGACCGCATCCGCGGCGAAGCGATGGCGCCCTGGGGCGTTGCGGAAGCCCAAAAGCTCGGACTCTACCAACGTCTTCTCGAAACCTGCGCGCATCCCCAGCCATTCCTCCAGACCATTGGTTTTCCACCTCGCGATCTTCCGGCGACCACTCCCCAAAAACTCCCCGGTCTTAATTTCTTCCACCCCGCCATGCAGGAGGTTGTAATCGATAGTGCCAGGGCGGCGGGCGCCGAGGTCTGGCGAGGGGTAAGCGTGCGCCAGGTAAAGCCGGGACGGCCTCCCCTCGTCTCGGTCGAGACCAACGCTGGAGTCCGCGAACTCACCGCGCGCATGGTCGTATGCGCGGACGGAAAAGGCTCGATGGGCAGAACCTGGGGCGGGTTCGCAACTCAGCGCGCTAAACAACGTCTGTTCGGCGCGGGCGTGATGCTCGAAGAAGCGCGCATTCGAGATGATACCGGGGTGGTCGTCTTCAATCCTCCGATGCAACAGGAGGCCCTCCTGTTTCCTCAGGGGCGCGGCCGCGTTCGAGCCTACCTTGTCTATTCGCCGAACAACCTCGCGCGGCTTCAAGGCGAAGGCGACTTCCGTCGCTTTATCGAGGCCTGCGTACAGACCGGGATGCCTTCGGAAAACTATGCCGGTGTTCGCGCGGTCGCGCCGCTGGCCAGCTTCGACATGAGTGAGCACTGGGTCGATCATCCCTATCGTGACGGGATCGCGCTGGTCGGCGATGCGGCCGGCGCGACCGATCCCACCTGGGGGCAGGGCTTGAGCATGACCTCGCGCGACGTGCGGGTGCTCGCCGAGAATCTGCTGGGCTCCGACGACTGGGATACGGCCGGCCACGCCTACGCCTCCACCCGCGACAAATACTTTAACGCCTGCATGACCATCGAAGACTGGGAATTCGACTTCTTCTTCGGGCAGGGGCAGGAAGCCGACGCACGGCGCGCGCGTGCCTTGCCGTTGATTATGAAGGAGCCCGATCGCGTTCCCGACCACGGCTTCAGCGGCCCCGACTTGCCGAGCGACGACAGCGTCCGCCGCCGCTTCTTTGGCGAGGACTGAGTTGCCGATTTTCGATTCGTCGATCTACCCGAGTCACTTTTGCCGAACACGAACCGTGAGGGAACGGCTATGAAACAGCGCAATTTCCAGATGATCAAAACCAACGGGGTCACGCTTCGCACCGTCGTCGAAGGCAGCGGGCCGCTCGTGATCCTTCTCCACGGCTTCCCGCAATGCTGGTACTTGTGGCGCCATCAGATCGACCCCATCGTCGCCGCCAGCTTCCAGGTCGCGGTCCCCGATCAGCGCGGCTATGGCGGCAGCGACAAACCCTCGCCGATCGAGGCCTACAATATCGTCGAGTTGACTAACGACGTGGCCGGGCTCGCCACAGCCCTCGGCCACGAACGTTTCATCGTCGTCGGCCACGATTGGGGCGCACCGGTCGCTTGGCATACCGCGCTGCTCCATCCCGCGCGCGTGCGCGCCGTAGTCGGGATGTCGGTGCCATACGTGCGCGGTCAGATCGGCGCGATGACCCGGCAGGAAAATTTCGGCGACAATTTCTGGTATATCGTCTACTTCCAGAAACCCGGCGTCGCCGAGGCCGAACTCGAGGCCGACGTACGGAAGTCGCTCCGCATGATTTACTACTCGATTTCCGGCGACGCGCCCGAAGGGATCTGGTTCACGCCAAAGAAGGCCTCGGCGAAATTCCTCGAGGGGCTGATCGATCCGCCTGCGCTTCCTTCGTGGCTTACCGCCGAGGATCTTGACTACTACGTTGCCCAATACGAACAGAGCGGCTTCCGCGGCCCCATCAACTGGTATCGCAACATCGATCGCAATCTCGAAATCACCCCGCAGCTCGCAAACGCCAAAATCGAGCAGCCCGCTTTTTTCATCGCAGGCAAGAAAGACCTCGTGCTTTCCTTCGCCGGCGGCGGCCTGCTCGCCGCGATGGATCAATTCGTGCCGAATCTTCGCGGCAAGGTGATCATCGACGGCGCAGGCCACTGGGTCCAGGCCGAACGCCCTGCCCCGGCCAACGAAGCCCTGCTCGGCTTCCTCAAGACGGTCTCATGACACGTCACGCGCCGGAATTTGATACAAAGATCGCGTCTTTGCCGGGTTGACCCGGAAGGGTTCGGAATCCGTAGGCGGGGCGGAACTGGTGTCAGACCTCAAGGCGGCCTTTGAAAGCAGGGAGCCGGCGCCGCCCGAGAGCATCGCGCGCTTCAAACGCGAGAAACGCTCCGCCGTCGTCGGTTACGAGGCGATGAAACGCTACGGATGGCATCCCGGCCAGCAGGTCATACTCCGCGGCAGCTTCAACGGCCAAAGCATCCGGATGCCCTTCATCATCGAAGGCGTCGTTCCGGATCAGCTCTATCCCAACGTATCGTTCACCACCGCTATTGCCTTGAGCGTGTTGGCCGGAACGGTCCCGGTAACCGGTGCGCTCCGAATTGATCCTGCA